>JAQYWI010000417.1 GCA_030145015.1 Desulfobacterales bacterium | reverse complement strand
CAGCCCTGTTCCATGATATCGGCAAAGGCGCGCCGGGTGAAAGCCATTCCAAAAGCGGGGCAAAAATTGTTCGCACGGCGTTGTCCAAAAGAGGCTTTAAAGACAAGGAGATCGAAACGGTTTCGTTTCTGGTCGAAGAACACCTTGTGCTGTTTAAAACTGCAACCCGGAGGGATCTTTATGATGAGGAAACCGCCATTTTTTGCGCCAGAATAATAAAAGATGCCAGGCATCTGAAAATGCTGTATCTCTTGACCGTAGCCGATGCCATGGCTACCGGTCCGAAAGCCTGGAACGAATGGACCGGGGCACTTTTGAAAGATCTTTTTTTTAAAGTTCTGAATATTCTGGAACATGGAGAACTTGCAACCCGTGAGGCCGTCACAGGCGTTGAGGAAAAGAAAAAAAAGGTGTTATTGTCAGGATTCGAGCTCCACCCCAAACAGGAGTTAGAAACCTTGTTTAACTTCATGTCCCCGCGATACCTCCTTTATACATCGGCTGAAGATATCCTGGAGCATATCAAGCTTTACCAGAATATGGGTGCGGATGATTTTGTCTGGAGAGTGGTTCAGACACCGGATTCCAACAGCCGGACGGTCACCATCTGCGCCAAAGACCGACCGGGGTTAATCTCAAAGATTGCAGGAACATTTACCCTAAACAGTCTCGATATTCTCAACGTTCAGGTCTTCACATGGCGGAATAATATTGCCCTTGACATTTTTGAAGTTAAACCCCCTCCGGACCGGATTTTTGAAGCCAAAACCTGGGAACGTGCGGCAAAGCAACTTCGATCGGCTCTGGCTGACGAATTGGATCTTACCGCAGCGTTAAGCGAAAACATGAATGTGTATCGATCCGGCAAACTCCGTCCGGGGCATAGACCGCATAAAATTGTTCTGGACAACAACAGCTCGAGTTTTTTTACCATCGTTGAAGTCTTTGCTTACGACTTTCCGGGGCTGCTTTACAGCATAACGGATGCCCTGTTTAGATGCAGACTGGATGTATGGGTAGCAAAAATCTCTACCAAGGTCGACCAGGTGGTGGATGTTTTTTATGTCAGGGATTTTGACGGGCAGAAGGTCGATTCGCCGGATCAGGTGGCGGCCGTCAAAGCGGCGATAGAAGATGTTTTGCCTTGAGCCGAACGTAATAGGGATGGGTGCATTACCAGTTTGTTAATAGCTTTCCAAGACTTTTTGGTTTCAGGTGTCAGTGTTCAGGTTTCAGGTCTGGCGATTCCTGACACCTGACACCTGAAACCTGACACCCGAGACCCGATGGCGAGGTTTTCGCTCAAAAATAAATAAGTTAATGCGTGAGAACCATTTTAACAAATCGGTAATGCTCACAAGAGGATTGGGTGTCCATTAACGTAACGGTAAAAAAATTGCCGTTATGCAGCGGATTCAAACAAAGGAGGGAGAACTACCAATGAAATTATTAGGTTTTATGATTGTTGTTCTGTGTCTGTTTTTTCCGTTTTCTTCAGCGTTTGCCGCGGATGTTTTAAATACCGGGGACACGGCCTGGATGATCGTTGCCACGGCCTTGGTCATGGTGATGACCCCGGCCGGTCTGGCCCTGTTTTACGGCGGCATGTCCAGGTATAAGAACCTGTTGAATACCTATGCCATGACGTTTGTGGCCTATTGTTTGGGCAGTGTGATCTGGATGATGTGGGGCTATACCCTTGCCTTTGGACCGGACCAGGCCGGTCTGGTCGGCGGTCTGGAAAACCTGTTTTTAAGCGGAATCGGTGTAAACAGTCTATCCGGGACTATACCCACCTATGTGTTTGTCGTCTTTCAGATGACCTTTGCCGGAATCACCGCGGCCCTGGTGATCGGCTCCGTCGTGGACCGCATGAAATTTTCTTCATGGATCGTGTTTACGGTGTTGTGGCTGACTGTTGTCTATTCTCCGATTTGTCACTGGGTGTGGGGCGGGGGATGGATGTCGAAAATGGGTGCGCTCGATTTTGCCGGAGGCACCGTGGTTCACATCAATGCAGGTGTTGCCGGTTTGGTACTGGCCCTGGTCCTCGGGAAACGCGTCGGGTACGGCAAAGAGGCCATGTTTCCGTCCAGTATTTCCCTGACGGCCCTGGGTGCCGCGCTCTTGTGGTTCGGGTGGTTCGGATTCAACGCCGGCAGCGAACTGGCCGCAGACGGCGTTGCCGCTTCCGCCTTTTTGGTAACCAACACATCGGCGGCCATGGGTGCCTTGGCGTGGATGTTCACCGAGTGGCTCGTTAATAAAAAACCAACCCTATTGGGAATTGCCTCGGGGGTTG
>JAQYWI010000220.1 GCA_030145015.1 Desulfobacterales bacterium | reverse complement strand
ATAACCGAAGCCGAGACTGCCCCCCCAGCTGTCCTTCTGATAATCGTTATAATCGTATACCCAGTTATAAGCCCTAACGGTTCCCGACAACGGCATATCATAGATATAGGGTTCGGTAAAACTTAAAATAACCTTTTGGGTTTTGCCGCCTAAGACGCCCTGCAGCGAAAGCGTTTGCCCCCTTCCAAACAGGTTGCGTTCAGCAATTTGAGCCGTCCCGAACACACTCTCAACATTTCCATAGCCCGCACCGAAACTAAAAGAGCCGGTTGATTTCTCGATGACATCAATTTTTAAAACCATCTTGTCAGCGGCACTGCCTTTGGAGGTGTCTACTTTAACATCCTCAAAATAATCCAATCGCTGGATATTGGCTATGCTGCGTTTCAGTCGGGATGAACTGGTAAGTTCCTGTTCATATATCCGCAACTGCCTGCGGATGACTTTATCGCGTGTTTTGTTATTGCCTGAAATAATGATTTCTTCATAATAGACGGGCTTGCCCTTTTCGATACTAAACGTAATATCGACCCGCTGGTCTTCAGGAATACGCTTTATCATCGGCGCTACATCCACAAAGGCATACCCCTCATTCGAATATATATCCGTAAGGGCCAGAACGTCGGTTCTTAAAACTTCACGATTGTAAAACTCCTCCTGGGTAATTTTAATTTTTTTAAGTAATGCTTCTTCTTCTAAAATCAAGTCGCCGGCAAAGGTCACCTTGCCGACTTTGAATGGCTGCCCCTCGTCTATTTTTATGGTAATGAAAATTTCACTTTCCTTGAATTCGACCTGCGGCTCGCCCACCTGAGCGAGAATATAACCCGAATTGTGATAAAAGGCTTTGAGCCTGGCGACATCCTGTTCAAGATTATCTTCATCTAAATCTCCGGCTTCGGTAATCCACGAAAGTAGGCTTGTTTCGGAAGTGGCCATTTGTTTTTTCAGTGTTTTATCTGAAAACGCCTTATTACCTTCAAATACAATCTTTTCTATTTTAAACTTGGAACCCTCCTCAATAATAAATTCCAGATCAGCCTGATTGTCTTTGCGTTCATAAATTTTATAATCGACACTCACATTATGGTAGTTTTTTTCCTTGTAGAGGTCCTCTATTCTGCTTACATCATTTTGAATCACATTGACATTCAGGATTGAGCCCCTTTTTGCGGTAACGACCTCCTTGATCTCGTCACTATCAAATACCCACTGATTGCCGCTGATACGGACACTGCCCAGGGTCGGCTTTTCCTTCACCTTAAACGTGACTTTATTTCCATCGGGCAGTTCTTCCGCTTCAACCTGGATATCATCAAAATACCCCATGGCATAAATTGCTTTAAGATCTTCCGAAAGGCTCTTCAGATTATATATGTCGCCGGGCTTGGTTTTGACAACCCTTTCTATGGCATCAACCTCGATACGCTGGTTGCCCGTCACATCAACCGTAAGGACTTGCTTGCGTTTGAATATTTGGGAGCCTAAATTTTGCGCAAGTTTTTCCACCGTCGTAGGTAGATTTTCGACACCGCTGCCTTCGGATGTAAAAAGGGCGGGCGCATTTCCGGTTGCGGATTCAAACAATTTTAAATCCAAACTGAACTGCTGACCGATCCAGGTTAGGCTGCCCCATACCATATAATCCGCCCCGGTCTGCTGGCTCAGTTTTTTTATTTCTTCAAGATTTGAAACCCGTTGCCGCCATTGCGGTTCGGATTCCGCATCCAGCAGCAATACTCTAGCGCCGGCCTGCTCAAGGGATGTTTTTAGGGCGCCGGGCAGGTCGGATTGTAAATACGATAAATCTTTTTGGGCAAAGATTTCAAAAGGCAATATGACGACGTTCACCTGTTGCTGGCCGTTCGCAGGGATCAGGGACAATCCCAATAGTGCCGCAAGAATCAAACAAAGTGTTTTCATGGTATACGTCTTTAACGAATGCCTCACCACTAGATTACTGGAAGCTATCTCAAAAATGCATTTAACGCCCGACGGTACAGTTTTAAACCTATAAAAAGTGCTTACAACAAATGAGCTAAAATTAAAAATGATCTAAAATGCCTAAAATGATGGTGTCGCTGCGCTCAATCTTTTATTATAAATATGAACGTTCGACCCTGTCGATAGACCCTGTCGTTAGACCCTGTCGTTCGACCCTGTCGTTAGACCCTGTCGTTCGACCCTGTCGATAGACCCTGTCGTTCGACCCTGAGGCTCTCGAAGGGAGGCTCTCGAAGGGAGGCTCTCGAAGGGAGGCTCTCGAAGGGAGGCTCTCGAAGGGAGGCTCTCGAAGGGAGGCTCTCGACGGGTAGAATTCCTCAACTTTAGGCATTTTAGCTCATTTTAGGCACTGCTAACTTTAGAGCACCTTTAGAACAATTTTTCTCTGTCTTCGAAGACGAACTGCTAATTTTGAGATAGGTTCTAGATTATACGATCAGCCGAAGTGTTATTCATTGCCTCAATTTTGCACAAGTCGGACCTAAACCTTGGTGCGCCGATCCGCCTTAAGCAAAACAGCGGCATTTAAGTGCCGCCTTAATTTACATCCTGCAGTCGTCCTTCAACAAGAGTGACGCATCGCGACATATAGGATGCAAGCTCCATATTATGGGTCACCACAACCAGCGTCATTAAAAATTCCTGATTTAATTGCAGCAACAATTGATGAACCTGATCACTGTTCTTTTTATCAAGATTCCCGGTAGGCTCATCCGCCAAAAGGATTGCGGGTTTTAAAACCAGCGCTCTCGCCAGAGCCACGCGTTGCTGCTCACCACCAGAGAGTTTGCCGACACGATGGTGCAATCGATCCTGCAACCCGACCCGGACCAATACCTCTTCAGCGGCTTTGTTGGCATTCGGTTTGCTAAAACCATTAATCAGCGCCGGCATCATGGCATTTTCCAAAGCGCTAAACTCCGGCAGCAAATGATGAAACTGAAAAACAAAACCAATGGTCTTATTGCGAAATGCAGCCAATTTGGCGTCATCGTATCGGAAGACATTTTCTCCCTTAAACAATAGGGTGCCATCGTCGGGACGATCAAGTGTTCCAAGAATATGCAGAAGTGTGGACTTGCCGATTCCGGACGGGCCGACAATCGCCACTGTTTCTCCGATATCCAAATCAGCATTAATGCCTTGCAAGACATCAATACTGACACCTCCGTTTCGAAAACTTTTGGTCAGATCCCTGCCGGTTATCAACTTGTCCATTAAAGCCATTTGCGGTCCTTTGCACCACTTGGCATTATTTTTTCGGGCGGGCCGGAGTCAACGACCACCCGCAAAGCGGGTGGCTTGGATTTTACCGCCATAGGCGGTAAAAGACAGGGGCGCGAAGTGCCCCAATCGTTGCGGGTGGAACCGGGTGCGAAGCACCCGGTTTGGAAAACCCAATTAGCCATAACGGATCGCCTCCACCGGGTTGAGTTTGGATGCCTGGCGCGCCGGGTAAAGGGTTGCCAGGAAGCAAATTATCATCGCAGCCGACACTATTCCAATGACCCAGAAAATTTCGATTTTGACCGGCAGCGTCGTCGTAAAATAATAAATATCGCCGGTCAGTTCATAAATATCGTAATGCTTAAGCAGTATGCAAAGCACCAGGCCCAAGCACAACCCTAAAACGGTTCCAATCGAGCCGATAACCATTCCGCTAAAAACAAAAATTTTGCGGATGCTTTTGGCGGTGGCCCCCATCGCCTTCAGGATAGCAATATCCCGCGTTTTGCCCATGACCAGCATAATCAGGCTGCTGGCAATATTAAACGCCGCAACCAAAACGATGAGAACCAATATAATCGCCATCACAAACCTTTCCATTTTCAGCGCCCGAAACAGGTTTTTATTCATCTGCATCCAGTCCCTGGCCCAATACGGAAAACCGAGCTTTGAAATTAGCTTTTCCGCAATATCCCTGGCCTTGTAAATATCGGTAACCCGAACATCTATCCCGGTTACGGAATCGCCCATACGCAGCATTTTCTGCGCGTCCTTAAGGTGAATAAACGCAAAGGTTTGGTCATATTCATACATACCGGATTGGAAAAAGCCTGTGACCTTAAATTGCTTCATCGCCGGCATATGCCCGATCGGAGACAGCATCCCGCGCGGTGACATCAGATGAATCATTTCGCCTTCAGTCACGCCCAGGTTGCGGGCCAGCTCTTTACCTAAAATTATACCCGGCACGTCACGTGCGGATTTTTCAGAATCAGGCGGCGCGGATGTATCCGCTAAAGCCACTTGCTCAAGGGTTTTCATCACCCGGCCGGCTGTTTGGGGATCGATTCCTCTAACCACAGCTCCAATAGCTCCTGATTTTGAGCGCAACATCCCCTGGGTAATAATATAGGGTGTCGCGGCTTCGACACCTTGGGTTTTTACCACTTCCTCCATAACACGGTGATACTGTTTAAACGCACCGCCGTGACGCATCATTACAATGTGAGATTGGCCGCCTAAAATCCGCGCTTTAAGGTCGGCATCAAAACCGTTCATGACTGCGATAACCACAATCAAGGCCATCACCCCGACCATCACACCGGCAATGGAAAGAATGGTTATGAGCGAAACGAAAGCTTGTTTTTGCTTGGCCCGCAGGTACCGGCGACCTACAAAATATTCGAATGACATAAATTAGTACCTTTGTTGAAATTTTTGTGCATTTTGTGGCAAAAAAAGTTCAATACTTACTGCCAAGCAGATCCATCGTATTGGAATAATGGGCACGAAGTGAAGCTTTAGCGCTATGATGGAATAGTGGATAAATGGGTTGGTTTAATCGGAATACATCTCAATTTTAATTAAAAATAGACCTATTCCGAATTTATAACCCAATATTCCAGCATTCCAACATTCCAGTTCAGTATCAGCAGGAGCAGTTTTCAGTAGTCAATGCAGTGATAGCCTGTTTGGTTCCGGCTTGTCCGGGTTAGGTATTGGTTATTGGTTATTCGTTATGGGCTGTTGGTTATTAAGTTCTTTTCAATACCCCATCCGCTTGCGGTGGGGTTTCCGCTAGTTCCCTCTCCCTGAGGGAGAGAGCTAAGCTGAGGGGGAATATAATAGGATAATTCCTTTTACATACCCCGGCCGCTTGCGGCGGGGTGGTTAATTTGAGTCTTGAGCTTCATAAAGATCTATTCTTTTATTCGTTCATTCTTTTGGTTTCATATGAGGAAAAAGAATGACTTCGCGAATTGAGGCCGCATCCGTTAGCAGCATCACCAGCCTATCGATTCCAATGCCTTCCCCGGCAGTCGGCGGCATGCCATACTCCAGGGCTTCAATATAGTCTTCGTCCATTTGATGGGCCTCTTGATCACCGGCTTCGCGACTCTTGACTTGCTGGGCAAAGCGCTCTTTTTGATCGACGGGGTCATTTAACTCAGAAAACCCATTGGCGATCTCGCGTCCGGCAATAAATAATTCAAACCGCTCGGTTAAGTCGGGTTCCTGATCACTGCGGCGTGACAACGGAGAAACTTCCGCCGGATAAGCAGTAATGAAAGTCGGCTGAATCAACTTGGGTTCAACCACAGCATCAAATAGCTTGGTGATCACCTTCCCCAGTTTTCCCGCTTTTGTAATTTTGATCCCATTTCGAGCAGCAAATTCAAGCAGAGCGGCCTTATCATTTAACACAGCAGAATCAATACCGCCGATATCCACCAACGCGGATTGAAGTGTAATTCGGCGCCAGGGGCCGGACAGTTCAATTGAGTTGCCCTGATAGGAAAGCGTGGTCGAACCGGTTACCGCCTGCGCCACCGTTGAAATCAACCGCTCGGTGAACTGCATCAGATCGGTGAAGGTGGCATAGGCCTGATAGAATTCAAGCATGGTAAATTCCGGATTGTGCTGCGTCGAAATACCCTCGTTTCTGAAATTTCTGTTGATTTCAAAAACTCTTTCAAATCCGCCGACAACCAGGCGTTTTAAATAAAGTTCAGGCGCAATTCGTAAATAAAGATCCATCCCCAGGGCCTTGTGATGGGTTTTAAAGGGTTCTGCTTCCGCCCCGCCGGCAATCGGCTGCATCATGGGTGTTTCGACTTCAAGAAAATCGCGCTCCAAAAAAAAGCTCCGGATTTCCTGAATAATCCGGCTGCGTTTAACAAAGAGCTCCCTCACATCCGCGTTCATGATCAAATCCAGATATCTCTGGCGATACCGCTTTTCGGGATCTTTAAGGCCGTGAAACTTTTCGGGCAGGGGGCGTATGGCTTTACAGATAAGTGTTAATGTGTTCACCAGAAGGGTCCACTCGCCGGTTTTGGTTTTAAAGACCCCTCCGCAAAGGCCGACAAAATCCCCTACATCCAGTTTTTTGAAGAGACTGTATGCTTCGTCACCGATTTTGTCCTTACGAATATAACCTTGAAGCTGTCCGGTCCGATCCCTGAATCGAATAAATGCGGCCTTCCCGAAACGGTTAATTGCGATTACGCGACCGGCAACGGCAAAAACCGGGGAGTCATCTTTTATCGTTTCGGGTTGGCGTTCGATTAGCCCGTGAATTTCATCGATGGTGTGGGAAAGGTTGAAATCATTCGGGAAAAGCTGAACATTGCTTTGCTTTAGCTCATCAAATTTATCTCTGCGTTTTTGGATCAGATCGCCGGCCTTTTCCATTTCCATTCCAGTCAGGTGTTCTTCCGCTGTGCAAATATCTCACGCGAAACGGTTAAAACAGGTTTAGTCTAATCAGGACGATGAATTCCCTGCCATAAGGTGGCGGAAATAATTGATTTAAGCTGGTTTTGGTAACTCATTTTGCCGGTGGCTGTCAAGACTAAGTTGGGACTGCACTCGGTAGGTTAGACGGGTGGGTCGATCTGTTTAAAATTTAATGTCACCGTCGTGCCTTTATTTAGCTCGCTCTCAACGTTTAACCAAGCGTCGTAAACCTCGAGGATTCGGTGAACGATCGACAACCCCAAACCGGCTCCGTTCGGTTTGCTGGTAAAAAACGGGTCGAAAATGGACGTCAGTGTCTCTTTGGACATGCCACATCCATTATCCGTAATTTTGACGCAGGCAAGCTTATTCTTTAACGGAAACATTTCGATTCCGATTTGTCCTTCGTCTTTAATTGCCTCTGCGGCATTCAACAACAGGTTCCATAAAATTTGGTGAAGATGGCCGCGATCCATGGAAATCCAAAGGTCCTCAGATACCTGTTTGACGGTTGTGATGCGGCCGTTGTTTGAAGCATCATTTTCAAAAAGCTCAGCAGCTTCCAACACCGCCCGGTCAAGCTTAATCGGCTCAACCTTACCTGCGGGAGGCCGGGCATATAAAAGAAAATTGCTTGTCAAAGAACTCAAGCGATCCGCTTCACGCAGAATGATATGCATTAAGCGGTCATGATCAGGATCATATCGCATATCTTCCTTTAAGAGCTGAATAGATCCCGACAAAGACGCCAGCGGATTTTTTATTTCGTGTGCTAAACCAGCTGCCATTTCCCCGATGGCCGCCATTTTTTCGACCCGCTTTACATGACCCTCCATCGTCCGTAATTGTATTTTCGTCTTGCGCGTCTGTTCCGCTAATAGGCTGCTCAAGAAAGCCACCGCAAAACAGGCAATCATCGTGATCAGCAATTTGAGAGCTATCTGATTCCAGCCATAAGCGGTAGCCAATAAATTCGTATCGGTGCCGAATGGATCCAGGATACCGAAATATTCAAGTTCGACCAAACCTCCAAACTGGATACTGCAAAGACCCGCAATAACCATTGTTCCCTTCATCGGCAACAACATACTCGAGTAAACAATGACAACTAAATAGAGAAACGAAAATACACTTAAAAAACCGCCGGTACCATAAATAATCAGCGTGACAAAGAATGTATCGATGCCAATTTGAATAAACGCAAACCAGACCTCATTTTTAACGCGTTTCATCAGCAGGCTGTATATCAGGGAAATCACAAATATCGTGATGGTAAAGCTATAAAGAATCAGAAGAGATGGTCCCATAGGAGTGGCGGTTTTACCGAGCTGTAAAACCGTCGCAGACCCGAGCAACACCAAAGAAAACAGGATCCGAAAAAACATCAGCCATTTAAGCTCGATTTTGTAATCTTTTTCGGGTATGGGTGAAAGGGTGCTCATAAATGAAAAATTCTGTTAGAGGTAATGTGAGCTATGCGTCAATAATAGACCGATGGCATCTGCTGAAATTTAGCGGGTGAATAATCAAGATTATTCTCATCGAAGATGTGTACAAGATCCCAAGATCCGGCTCGTCAGCCGACCTCCGGTTTCCGTCAAAGAAA
>JAQYWI010000219.1 GCA_030145015.1 Desulfobacterales bacterium | reverse complement strand
CTTTTAATCCCATAGCATACACCTCTCAAGAGTCTAGGTTAATTGAGTTTTTCGCGTCGTATTTAAGAAAAGGATTTAGGCCGATTTGGCGCCTTTCGGCAAAGCGCTGGGCCGGGCTATTTTTTTTGTAAACGGCGCCGGCGCGACCAGGTCTCCTTCCGGCCACCGGGAACAGTTCACCTTTTCCATCCTTGAGTCGGCCTCCAGGCACCAGTTACAGGCCGTACAAGGCACGATCTCCTTTGCCTTGCCTTCGCGGGCTTTTTGAGGCCAATCCGGATCGCAGAGCAATGCGCGACACAGTCCAATAATTTCCGCCTTTTCCTGCTGCAGGGTTTCTTCAGCCATTTTGGGTGTGCGGATCTTGCCGGCAGTTACAATGGGAGTTCTAAAGCCGGCCTTATTAACTGCTTTTTTTATGCCTTCGGCCAGATAGACATGTGTTCCGTCGGGAAACCACCACACCGGGCTCATCCGGTGGCCGCTATAACCGGACATGGGATCCGGCGGCGTGTTTTCGGCAGGGGGCGGTGCATCTTCGAATCGGCTGCCGCCCGACACGCTGATGTAGTCTGCTCCCAGCTCGGCGAATTTTTTGGCTATCTGTGTGCTTTGAAGCAGGGTCGTGCCCGGAGCGGTGAAATCCTCACCATTTATTCTGATGCCGAGGGGATAGTGCTCACCGACAACCTGGCGCGCCGCTTTATAGACTTCTATCGGTAAACGCATTCGCTTGTTCAACCCACCCCCGTAGTCATCCGTTCTGTTATTGGATAACGAAAGAAACGAGGATAGGCTATAGGCGTGGGCCATATGGAGTTCGATAAATTCAAAACCTGCTTTTAAAGCGCGTTCGGCAGCGTCTGCATGCTGGCGCACAATAACCGGCAGATCTTCTGGCTTAAAATCCGAAACTTTTTGTCTCCATCCGCTCCTGGCGATTTTCAAAAAGTGCATGATTTGGATCCCGATCTTGGTTTCCGGGTTCGCCTCACGGACGCTTCGAACGAGGCCTTCTAATTCTTTGGTAAAACTATCATCGCTAATGCGCAGATTAAACGAGCTGCGTGAAGGCAAAATCACCGCCGCTTCCACAACTAAAGAACCCACACCGCCTTTTGCCTCCCGCTGATATCTGGCGATGAGATCATCGGTCACGTGACCGTCTTCTGTGGCCAATCCGGAAACCATTGAGGTCCGCATGATCCTGTTGGGGAATGTTATGCCTCTCAGATTTATTTCCGAAAAGAGGTTTCCATATTTCATTGAGAACTCCCTTCATTATTCAATCGAACGATCATTCTAGAAGTGGTTTCAAAACCCCATCTGAGGTCCAATGGCTGCGTTGCAAGCCTCCGATAAATGCTCACATACACATGTATGCTGCCCTTTCCCGATCGGCCTGCGCCTTGCCCTTGAACCTGATCTGAGGCTTTGAGACCACTTCTAACACTTCTGCACTTCAGCCCTTAGCTTTTCTTCTATATCTTTTTTCAGAATCTTTTTGTCCGCCTTTCCCGCAGCAGTCAAGGGTATCTCGCTGACAAAAATCGTTTTTTTAGGAAAGTGTATTTTAGCTGCCCCCAGCGTTTTTAAGTGATGAAGAATATCCTCATGGGAGAGCGTTGCTCCCTGTGCGAGTTTAACATAGGCACAGATTTGCTCACCTAAATCCGGATCCGGCATGCCAACCACGGCCACGTATTCCACACTTGAATGCGAAGAAATGAGATCCTCCACATCGCGGGCCGCAATGTTCTCGCCACCCCGTATGATGATGTCCTTTATCCGGCCGGTAATCCGGATATTGCCGTCTTCATCCCTGGTTGCCAGATCACCGGTGCGAAAGTAACCATCAGGCGTAAATTCTTTTTTGTTCGCCTCCGGATTTTTCAGGTAGCCTGTAAAAACTCCCGGGCCTTTGGCGCTCAACTCCCCCTCGATGCCGGTAGGAGACTGATTCCCATCTTCATCAAGGATTACGAATTCATCATAGGGACAGCAAGGGCGGCCGATAGTACCCTGCCGTACCTCAACAGGGTCTTCCGGACGGGACTGGGATACCGGGCCTTCTACCATGCCGAAGGCATTAATATAACGGGCACCGATTTTTTCTTCCACTGTCAGCACTAATTCGGGTGGACTATTGGCGGCGCCCACATAGATCTTCTTTAAGGAACTTAAGTCAAAATCTGCCAGATTCTCGAATTTGACAATCCGGCTGATCAGTGTGGGAACAAGTCCTGTGCAGGTTATTTTTTCATCCTGCACGATCTGACAGAAATCCCGGGGATAGGTGGAATCCAGCATCACAATGGTGGCGCCGTGGAAGACAGGACCGGCGATGCAGACGAGCAATGCCAGGTTGTGCCCCACGGGACTTGACACCAGACAGGTGTCGGTGACATTCATGTGCCAGGCCCGGGATTTGTACTCGATATTGCAGATGTAGTCGTTATGCGTTCTGGGCGCACCTTTGGGAAGCCCGGTGGTGCCGCCTGACGGTAATATTTGAAAGACATCGCGGGGATCCGGGCGTGCTTCTTCCAACACGGTCCGGATGTCCTGATCCTCTGAACCGGGTTGAATCAGATCATTGAACCGCAGATAGCCTTCGGGTATTTTCTGCCCCGCAAGGATGACTTTATCCAATCCCGTGTTTTTTTTCATCGTCTGCCGGATTAAAGGTAAAAAATCCATCTTACGGTAATGATCGGGGAGAATCCAGCCTTTCGGCCGGGTGAGGTCGGCCAGATGGTTAATTTCTTTGGCGGTGTGATTTACGGTGAGCGGCACCATAATCAAGCCGGCTTTTTGTAATGCAAAATAGGCGATTACGAATTCCGGCCAATTGGGGAGTTGGAGCAGAACTCGATCTCCATGTCTGAATCCTGCCTGGAGCATCCTGTAGGCCATGGTATCGACCCGGCGACGAAGCTGGGCGTAGGTATAACGCACGCCGGATCCTATCAGAGCATCCTTTTGGGGATAAAGATCGCTGGCTTTATCGAGCATATCTCCCAGCGTTATCCCCAACCACCACCGTTTTTCCGCATAAAGGTCGGCCGCTGCGGAATCGTATGGGATAAAGCCTTCCAGATTCATAAAGGTCTCCTTGTTTTTACCTATTTGGTCTTCAGGCTGAGGAAAATGCGGTTTAGGAATTTGGTATCACAATGGATCCATCCTTAACGATGCCCTGTTCCTGCATTCTATTTTCGGTTTTTCGAGAAAAAATGAAACGTATCAATAAAGATCGATTTCTGCAAGTCTGGTTTAGTTCTAATGTCAGCAATCCACCTATGATTTTATCTATAACCATCCCGGAGTGCATCTAAGGATAATAGGTTGAGCCCGTTAAAAGTGGAAAGAGGTCTGATTTTTATTAAGGGCAAATAAGATAAGGCGCTAACCGGCCAGCTGAACAATGCGCTCAACGGATTTACATTAGTCCGCCTGAGGCAGACTCAACCGGCTCACCGGGCAAACGGGCATAACCTATAATCAGACAGCACCTAATCTAATTGACTTTTAAGATAATAGTTGCTTTATTTTTTATATAGTGTTGTGTCCCAGGAATATTGTCTAAAATATTATTATGTCCTGAGGCGTGCTACCGATCCGTCATTCCCGCGCAGCAGACTGTGTCATAATTCAAAAATGCGTTTAATTTCTGCCTGTCATGCCGGACTTGATCCCCGCTAAAGACGGGATCTTCGACCGGCATCCAGTAACGTAAGACTTTGAAAAAGCACTGGATTCCCCTTCGACTTGCTCAGGGTGGTGAGCCTGTCGAACCACGGGTCAAGCCCGGAATGACGAAAACACCAATATGAGTCGTTCTGTCAATTGCGACACAGTCTGCTGCGCGGGAATCCAGGCGTCTTTGAACTGGATTCCCGCCTACGCGGGAGTGACAATCATTTTGTAACTTATTTGCAGGACACAACACTTAGAACCTATCTCAAAAATAGTAGATCATGGTTTTAGGTTGGTCAGCGGATTGAGATATGTTCTATAGTACCTTGCCATACGGTGTCTTAATTTAGAAAAAAATTGAGTTATTATGCGATGAAAGCGTGGATCAAAATTGAAAGGATACCGGGTGTTCTGGCCAGCGCTTATGAGAAGGCCACCCGGATGGTCATCCAAAGCTATTATCGCCCGGTAGCCGCAGAAATTGCCGCAAATCTAAACGAAGGCACCATTTTAGATCTGGGGACCGGTCCGGGTTATTTGCCGATCGAGATAGCGAAAAGATCTCCAACGCTAAACGTCATCGGGGTTGACCTCAGTCGTAAATTGATTGAAATGGCGAGTTCAAATGCTTCAAAAGCAGGATTGGCTGATCGGCTCGCTTTTCAATCCGGAAACGCCGGCAGATTGGAGTTTGCAGACTCATCCTTTGATATGGTGATCAGTACCGGCATGCTGCATTCTCTCAAAGAGCCGGTGGCGGTTTTGCAGGAGATTCACCGGGTGCTAAAAGCAGGTCGGGAAGCATGGATTTTTGACCCGGCCAAGGTGGCATCACGGGTTGATCGGGAAAAATGGAAAGCCTCTCTTACGCTGCGTGAACGGTTTTTTCTCCGGTTGTTTAAAATATTTGGTTTGCACAAACCCATCCAAACCTATACTCGTAAGCAGGCCATTGCTTTGATCGAACAGACTGATTTTAAAGACTTCTCGGTTAATGAAAAAGATAAAGAAATAAAAATAAAATTGAAAAAGGCAAATGGCACAAGGCACAAGGTTCAAGGCTCAAGATGATGAATCTAAGACATTCAATACCTTATGCCTTGTGCCGTGTACCTTGAGCCTTTCACTTTTAACATATAGATATACGGATATTATAAATCTACTCTCAAATGGAGGCAGAATCCATGCACCTTTACCTTGAAATCTATGAATTCGCTGCATCAGCCGGTGCTTTTGAAGGATATGTTTACAGGAGGCCCGAAGCTGAAATCGATTTCAAGGCTTTATCGAACTGGGTGGATAATCTGCTTGATGCTTATCGGCATTTGACACCTGATGTTCGGAATGAATTTCAATCGGCATGCGACCGGACCCTGGGAAGGGCGTTAAAATCTCTGGTTCTCGAGCTTGGACAGGAGCACGAGGTGATTGGCAAGCTCAAGAAAATGATTGAAGGCGAATTGCCGGATTCTGCTGATGATTTTGAGAAGACCAAATGGTTTCAGAAATAATCAAAGATTTTAGATTTTGGATTGCGGATTTTGGATTTGTTGACAGAATGAGTAACAGATCATTCGATTCCGGTGCATTTCAATCCGAAATCCAAATTCCAAATTCCAAAATCCAAAATCAATAAACCGGTTCGGGCTATAGGACCTTCTTAAACTAAATTATTCATTTTTAAAACTAAGAGCTTGATATGACGAATGATTGGATCATCGCCGGAAAGATCATCTGCGGTGTGAAACAGGGAGCATTTTTTACGCAACTGGTATGGTTTCAGGAGCAGTGCCATGAAAAATTAGGTTTCAACCCCTATCCGGGGACCCTTAATCTGGAAATATCAGGGGAATACTTCCCGATCATTGAATCCCTGAATCGGGAAAAGGGGATTGAGATCATTTCACCGGATCCAAAATTTTGCAATGCCAAAGCTTTTTCGGTATCGCTGGGAGAAATCAGCGGCGCCATCATCATGCCCGACGAAAAAGTCAGGGTTCACCCTAAAAATATTATCGAAATTGTGGCCCCTTTGGAAATAAAAGCATCTCTGAATGTCGAGGATGGTGATCTTATCAGCGTGGCGATTAATCTCTAGCAGCAGGATAGCGATGGTTCCAGGTGTCAGGCGTTCGCTAACAGAGAACAGAGGTCAGATGACAGAAGACAGAATTTATAAAGGAAAATATTAGCTATGCCCCCTGATCAGAATAAGCTATCTGTACACGCTGTAATTTTTGATATGGATGGTACCCTTATCGATTCAATCGATATTTATTTTAAAATTGTTGAAATTGCGCTTGAACGGCTCAAGCTGCCTCAGGTTTCAAGAAATCAGATTTTAGATGCCGCCGAAGAAGGAGATTTTAACTGGGAGGTGGTTTTACCGGATGAAGTGCATCATAAAAAAGATGAAATTATTGGCCAGGCCTCGGAGATTATAAATGAGATTGCACCGCAGATGTTTCAGGACGGCCTTGAGCTCATTCGAGGCGCCGATAATATTTTGCAAAGCATCGCATCAGGCAGCTCAAAGATTGGCATGGTCACATCTACCCAGCGGAAATATTTAAAAACCAAGATGCAACCGCTGAAAATAGCTGGAGTTGAGGAATTATTCGAAGTTATTATCACATCCGATGACGCTCCAAATAGAAAGCCGGATCCTGAACCGCTTATAGAATGTGCCAGGCGGCTCGATGTGAATCCAAACAAATGTGTCTATGTCGGCGATACCCGGACCGATATTAAAGCCGGTAAAGCAGCGGGCATGAAAACGATCGGTGTGCTGACCGGATTTGATGATTACGACATGCTGGCAAATGAAGGTCCTGATGCCATCATTGATAGTATACGAAATTTATTGGAAGTGATTGTAGTTTAAAATTTCAAAGGAAAAGAAATATATGAAGATGATAAATCAGGAGGGATTAGAATTATGAAGATAAATCCGGATCTTATTGCCCCCTGTGGTCTTTATTGCGGAGTCTGTGCCATTTATATCGCACACTGTGATAATAATCACAAATTTAAGGAGCGGTTGGTGAATCTTTACAAGGGCGAGGTTGCCGGCAAAGGTACGCTTCCGAATAGTGGAGCCCTTTCCGAAGAAGATATCCGATGCCGCGGCTGTTTATCTGATGAACAGTTTATGCATTGCCGACAGTGTGAGATCAGGAACTGCACAAGCGAGAAAGGTTACAGCGGATGTCATCAATGCGATGAATTCCCGTGTCAGCATATTGAAAATTTTTCCATGACTGTCGGCAAAAAGGTTATTTTGCGGGCGATTCCGTATTGGCGAGAGGTCGGCACCGAAAAGTGGATTAAAGATGAAGAAGCCCGCTATATTTGTCCTGAATGCGGCAATAAAGTTTTTCGGGGTGTTGTAAAATGTAATCAGTGTAAAGCGAAGTTGGATCTGGACTAGAACTTATCTCAAAATTAGCAGTTCATCCTGGGAGACAGCTAAAAAAAGTTCTAAAGGTGCCCTCAAGTTAGAAGTGCCTAAAATGCCTAAAATGATCTAAAATGCCCAAAGTTGAGGAATTTAATCCTATTTATAATATAAAGATGGAGCGCCGCGCGTGCGAGACCATAACTTTAGGCATTTTAGCTCATTTTAAATTTTAGCTCATTTGTTATCGTTTAACCTTTATTTTTTCGACCCATAATTTGCGCGAATTTCTCTTTTCAGAATTTTCCCCTGGGGATTTTTCGGCAGGGAGTCGATAAACTCCACCCTCTTAGGCGTCTTGTAAGGGGCAATATGCTCTTTGCAGAAGCTGATGATCTCCTCTGCAGTCGCCTGCATTCCCTTCTTGAGCGCCACCAGGGCGTGAACCTGCTCCACCCAGACTGGATCGGGAATGCCGAGAACTGCAACCACTCTGATGTGAACACCAAGGCTCGGCTGTCCGCCGGAACCGAAAGAAACATCTCCAGCTCCTTTTCGATTCCATTGTGACCTCAATTACTCGGATGGAGTAATGCCCAATTTATCCATTAGTTGTCTGACAAAATCCAGTCCATCCGGTTTATACGCAGGAAGGATCCATGGCATTTTCTGCAATGTTTGCAGCAGTGAAGGCAACAGGTCAAAGGGGATGGATATGATTTGGCGGCCTTCTGGAAACAGTTTTCGGCGCTTCATCCCATGACCCAGACCGGTGACGAAATAGTTCAGTTCTCCAGTGAGATACGGATAAATGTAAGTCCAGGCACAGCCGATGGCCGCTGAGAACTTGCTGGTCCATATTTTTGCTGATCGATAGCTCATTGCCCGCAGAATAATTTCGGTCTGATGGGTACTGGCGAGCAGGATCAATAAATCGGGCTCGAATTGGAGCTGATCTAGCGGGGAAAAAGCAACATAATTAACGATGCCTCTGCCGATTGTTGGAATATATAAGTACAGTCGACTTGCCGAACGCGGCGCTTCAAAGATTTCAAGCCCGGAGCCGAAATCTCCATTCGCAAAAGGCGCGCCGATATCAGCCTGCCCCAATACGTACAGTCCGGCCTCACAGGTATGGTTGCGTGCGTCGGCAAAAAAAGCGGCCCCTTCCTGTGCCTTCTTGAGCATTTCGCAGAGGGCCATTT
>JAQYWI010000218.1 GCA_030145015.1 Desulfobacterales bacterium | reverse complement strand
GTAAAATTCGCCAGCAGGATTCTCATATTCAACGATTCCATCGGTATAGACAAACAGTTTATCGCCGGGATTCATTTGCGGGCGGCCTTCCTCGAATCGATTCTCTTTCCCGATTAAAAGATGGAAGTCCCCCACTCCGATAGCCGGTCCGCCCTTTTGTAACAGCTCCAATGTTCCGTTTTTCCGCAAAACAATGGAATGCGGGTGCCCGGCATTGCTGTATCTCAGTTCGCCGGTTTTGGTGTTGATAATCAGGTAGGTGATGGTGAAAAAGTTATTAAAACGCTCAAACGGAAACTCCGTATCAAGCGCGGCAAGCACTTCGGCCGGGCTCCTTAATTGGGTTTTCCAAACCGGATGCTTCACACCCGGTTCCACCCGCAACGATTGGGGCACTTCCTGCCCCTGTCTTTTACCGCCTATGGCGGTAAAATCCAAGCCACCCGTTTTGCGGGTGGTCGTTGACTCATAGGCTGTTGCAGATTTTCCCGATTTTCTGCTGAGAAGATGACCTGAATTCGGCTGTAAGAATTGCGAAACAGAGACCGTTACCATCGCAGCTTGAACCCCATGACCGCTGACATCGAGCATATAAATCCCCCAATGGTCATCATCCAGCTGAAACATATTAAATATGTCGCCTCCCGTATGCTCACAGGGCTCAAATTCCCAGGCAACCTCCAGGTTCTCAGTTGAATCAATTTTTTGAGGTAAAAGGCTTTTCTGGATTTCGGCCGCCGCCACAAGGTCTTCATCCAGCCGTTTTTGTTTATCCAGCAGTTCCTGATTAAGCTGTTTCAGTTTTTTTTCGGCCACCGAGTATTTGAAGACTAAATCCTGCAGGAGTTGATTATTGATACCGTTGTCTTTTAAAGAAGCCCAGTATTCCAGCGCCTGCTTTAGCAGAAAGGCATATTGAGGGTTTTTAATATCGAATTCTCTAATTTTATCTTTTAAGGAATCTTCAAACTTCATCTTATTCAAACCGCTTGCGGAGTTTGTCTGAATCAAAATCGTAATCGTCTTCAATAATTCCGTCTATGCCCACCCCTTTTAAGATTGCCAATGACTCGAACACATATCGCATGATCTCTTTGTTGTCGATAATACTGCCATGCTGGGGCGCGATCGTCGTAAAGGGAATGTCTAAAATCTGTTCAAGTGAGTATCTTAAGGCTTTGCAAGACGGCATAACGGTTTTATGAAAATTTAGAATGTCATTGATCGGGCAGCTGGTTCTTTTCGACGGGCACTCTTTAAGATTTACACAATCCATACACTCCGGCCTCAATTTTAAAAATAGCTCCCATTCAAGGCCCAGGCTTCCGAAGAGATCGCTGGTGAAGAGGATTCCGCTTTTTTGATCAAACGTAACAATACTGCCCCCGGAGTGGGCGTAGGGGGTTTTGAAAAACTGGAGGGTGCGGCCGGAAGAAAACTTAAACTGATTATTTATTTTGCTGGTCGGAAGCAATCGGGTGGCAACGGAGTAATGGCGGATAAACATCAGATTTGATGCATCGGATATAATTTTTAAGTCGTTTCTTTTGATGATATCTTCAAAATTGGGAATACTGCCGCAAAGGTCAGGATCATAGTGCTGGTAAAGAAGCGCGATGATCTGGTTGGGCGCAATTCCGGTTTGCAATATTTTCATCATAACGGTCGCAAAATCCGGGCGGCTGCCGCCGTCGATTACAACCGCCTCATCATTATCGATGATAAGATAGGGATTACAATGCAACCCGGCCTGCTCATCGAAAAAGCCGATCCAATAAATACCATCAGCAATTTCAACCGAACTCTCAAGGTCAATGTCATCTATTTGGGGGTGGAACATATGGATACCCTCTTTGGAAAGTATTTGCTTTTGCACTTAACCTTTAATTTTTTGTATCAAATATCAAAATGTCAAGGCCGTTGTGGCAAAATAGCCTATGACAGATGTCAGCAGTGCCTCTGTGTACCGGAAGCCCTGCATATTTTACCGAATTTAAATTTGATCTGCTAATTCGAATTCGCTTCCAAATTCTTCTCGATGAGGTTAAAAATATCGTGTCCGATTCGTTGGCTGGGATGTCGCGCCTTCATTTCTTCCGCAATGCTTCTGGCCTTTCGTAATTTTTTGCGCTTCAAATAAAAATCGGCAAGTGCATAAAGGTAATCTAGATTATCCGGTTCCAGTTCCTTCGCTCTGAGCAAGGACGCCTCTGCATCCGAATCTCTTTTTAAATGCTGCAGCAGTAAACCGAGATTGTAGTGAATGCGGGCACGAGCGGGCATGCCCATGGCTGCCAGGTCCAAATATTTTGCTGCTTCAGCATACTTTTTTTCTTCGGCCAACAGCAATCCGAGAGAGTAATGCACCTCATACATTTCAGGATGAGTAATGGCGACTTCACGAAGCAAAATCTCGGCCTTATCATTTTTGCCCGTCTGGTTGTAAAGCATGGCGAGGTTGACTTTGGCCGGATAGAATAGATGATCGATTTTCATAGCGGCCCGATAGTTTTCACCCGCTTTTTGCGGCTGCCTCAGCGCGGCATAAAGATTTCCCAGATTATAACGGCCAAAGGCGAAGTCTGCTGAATATTCCATGGATTTTTGATATTCGTCCAGAGAAGCCTGAAATACCATCTTCTGGTTGCGATCCAATTGCGGATCAGAAATTTCCGTCATTCTCCTGGCCGCTTCCATGCGCACGGCTTTAACCGGATCGTAAAGCATGGACGATAGAAGCGTTGTCTGGCGTTTGCGATCAGATACATTTAGATGATCAACTGCCGTCCGTCGAATCAGGGCTTCATCGTCCATCAAGGCCGATTCGTATGCCCGGGTGGTCTCTTTTGCCGGATAAGCTGCAAGAAGCGAAAGCGCAGTCGATCGCACGATCACCGGATATAATGGATCCGAGGCCAGTGCGATCAAATCCTCATGAGCGATCGGTGATCCTTTACGCCCTTCAGCAATGATGGTGCCGTAATGGGCCCTGCGACCGGGGCCATACCATTTAGTGATATATTGATCCGACCATTGAACGGGTTTATCGATGTGGCAGCGATTGCAGGCATTGGGTGTACCCAGTTTGATACTCAAATCAGGCCGCGGCAACCGAAAGCTGTGATCAGCGCGGTAATCAATTCCCATATAGGGTCGTTCCGGCATATGGCACCGGACACATTCAGCACCGGTACCCACATCAAACAGAACCTTGCCATCCGTTGATTTGATGGCCTCCCCTTTTTCGCCCATGCGCTTGTGGAAATGGTGCGTTTTGGTGTCATAGATGCTGGCCCGGTGGCACTGAAGGCAAAGCGCGTTGCCTTCTTTGACTTTTTTTATGCTGTGCACATCATGGCAATCACTGCAGCGCACGTTGCGGCGGTACATCTTGCTCTGGGTAAAGGAGCCGTAAACATAAACCTCTTCCAGGATCTGGCCATCAGCAAAATACAGCCCCGGCGTCAGCAGGCTGGGCAGCATGCTGTCTAAAAGCTCCGGTTCGGCATGGGTGTAATCTCCCAGAATTGCGCGCCGGGAGTGACAGGGCGCGCACAGCTCCACCTGTTGGCCCGAAGCCATGCCTTTTGCTTTGACCACCAGTTCAGAATTGGCAGCTTGAGGCCGGGCCATCTCCGGCAGTTCGGCCCATTGCACATGCTGAGAGGCCGGGCCATGGCAGGCTTCGCAGCTGACATCGATTTCCGACCAGGTCGTCTGGTAAGAATCGCTTTGAATGTCGTAATTCTTTTTAAGGTTCGTGGAATGGCACTCGGCACACATCCCATTCCAGTTCTGGCCGGCATTGGTCCAGTACAGCCAATCGTCGGGATCAATGGGCGCATCCGGATACAGATGGTACCACTTTTTTTCTTTCACATCCCAGGCGATGGGTAAACATTGCAAACGGCCGCCGGAAAAGGGCACCAGATATTGCTGCAGTGGATACCATCCGAAGGTATGCGTGATTTCAAACTCCTCCATTGTGCCTTCCGGACCCGGGGTGTGCACAAAGAATTTATCATTCTTACGATAGAAACGGGTGGTGATGTTGTGAAATTCAACAACTGCATTGTTAAAATCACCCAGGACGGTAGTGTCATTGGCAACATCCATAGCGCGGTCGTGAAGGGAATTTTGCCACTTGTCGTATTCGGCTTTGTGGCAATCCAGGCATTTGCGACTGCCGGCAAAAGTGGCGACACGCAGGGACGCAGGCGGGTGACGGAAATATTTTTCCTTCAGCAGGTAAGCCGGAATGGATAAAATGATGACGAGCGTTGCAATGAGTCCGGTTATTTTCCAGCGAGTCATAGTCTCTTTTTGGATATGATAATAGGATTATTAGGATAAAGTTAAAATTTTTAGACAGGATTACAGGATTTACAGGATAAAGTTAAAAAATTTTATAATAGATTTTTGACTTTGCGTTTGACTTCGACATTTCTTTCACCAAAATTCAAAAGTAAGCCTACAGGTTTACCTGTAGCGACAAGGTAATTAACCAATTGCACTTCATGAGCTCTAACAACGCGTCTGACTGATTTAAGCTCTAAGATAATCGTATCATCGACTATTATATTGGCTACAAAGTCACCCACGATTTCATCGTCATAATAGACTTTAATCGATTTTTATGAATCTGGATTTAGCCCAGCTTTTTTCAGCTCGATAAGCATACATTTTTCATAAACTGACTCAAGAAAGCCAAATCCCATATGGTTGTAAACGCGATAGGCGCAGCCGATAATTTGTTCTGTTAATTTTCCATGTTCCATATTGCCTCCTCCAGGCTATGATAAGTTATTTTGATTAATTAAAATCCTGTTTATCCTGTTATCCTGTCAACTCTTTTATCCTTTCAAACTTTCTTTTTCGGATACGTCACCTGTTCGACTCGAAACGCGCTGCGTTTGATCGGGTTGCGGGTGTCCACTTTTATGATTTCATTTTCAATGCTGATCGGATAGGTATCCAGCGCCCGGGGGGCCGGCGCTTCGATAACATTTCCGGTGATATCGAAAGCCGAACCATGACAGGGACAGGCGAATTTCATCTCTTTTGCAACCCAGGGGACCGTGCAGCCCAGATGGGTGCAAGTGCGCGATAGCGCTAAAAAGCCGCCGTCTTTAAGCCGCGCCAGATAAAATTTTCCGTTTATAAATGCGGTGACCGAATTCGGAGCAAATCCTTCGACCGATCCTGCAGTGACAATTGAATCGGTGTTTACTCCGCGGGCTTTCGATTTGCGCGGCCGCAGAAAAGCAATTGCCACCGCAACGAATTCAACCAGCGCAACACCACCCAAAATTATCCAGAAAATATTTAAAAAGGATCTTCGGGTGGATTCAGTTTCTGATTTCTTTTCTTTTGTTTTCGTCGGCATAATTTTCTTGTGTATTGATGCAACAGCAACCAGAAGTCAGGAGTCAGAAGCCAGAATGCACCTTGCATATGCAGAAAGAACAAATTGATGAGCTTTCTGCCATACAATTAAATCTTGAAAAGTGCGTGCCTTTTTTCTTTCCATTTTTTTAATTCCTCCTTTCTATTCTGCTGCTCCTTAATTCTGAATTCTGACTCCTGACCTCTCAAATCGGATCTACGGCCACATCAGTGCCATTCCCGCCCCTCGAAACCAGATGCCTGTAATCGTCAGAATGATAAAAGCGGATGCCAACAGGACGAAAACGGATTGGATCGATTCGTTATTTGTCGCTGCGTATTTTTTTTTCACCAGCCAATAAAATACGATAATTCCGGCCAGAACAAAAGCCGCCGGCAGAATTCCGCTATGAACAACCGCAGACAGGCCCGGAATCCATGTTTCAAAATCGATTACAAATTCATCTAAAATGATGGCGATCGGCGTAACACCAATAGCGGTCACCGCAGCCAGCACTGCCAGGCGCCGGCCCCGCCGGGAAGCGAACCACACCCCGGCTGTCTCGGTTTGATAACTGAAGTAGGGAATGCTCACCAGGGCAATCAACATCAGAAGCGGTATGATGAACAGCGCAAACAGCGGGTGAAAGTGCAGAAACAGTTCCTGGATGCCGGCAAAATACCAGGGCGCTTTGGTCGGATTGGGGCTGAGACCCGGGTTGGCCTCGGCTCCCAGGGGAGCATTAAAAACAACCGAAACGAGCATAATGAAGGCAATCAGCACCACTGCAACGACCAGTTCCCTCAAGATCAAATTCGGAATAGTGGGTACTGAATCGCCCCGGCTGCTCGCATCTTCATCGGGCGAACGCGGAATTACCAGGCCACCGGCTTTACGCACCCGCCAGAAATGAAAGGGCATCAGAATAAGAAGGCTGGCGGGAATAACTGCTGTGTGGATGGCAAAAAAAATGGATAACGTGGCCGGTCCAATATCGCTGCCGCCTCGGATCAGACTTTGCAGCCATTGGCCGATTCCGGGGATATATTCCAGCATGCCGGTGCAAATGGTAATGGCCCAGAAGGCCAGCTGGTCCCACGGCAACAGGTAACCGGTAATATTTGAAGTCAATACCGCCAGAAACATGGCCAGGCCGATGATCCAGTTGAACTGCCGTGGTGGGTGAAATGCCCCGGTGAAAAATACCCGCAGAAAGTGGAGAAAAACAATGATCAGCAGCGTGTTGCCGCCCCAGTGATGCATATTGCGAACCAGCTCACCAAAGGCTACATTGTTTTGCAGATGAACAATGGACGCATAGGCGCGGTCGGGGACCGGCTGGTAAACGAATTTCAACATTAACCCGGTGCCAAACAAAATGCACACCAGCACCACAGCCATCCCGCCAAGGCCCCAGGTCAATGTGAATCGGAGGGTGCGTTCCTGAACGCTGCGCGGGCGAAAGTGGAAAATCAGGCTGTTGAAAAAGTTTCGATAACGCTCATAATAGGTTGGTTTTTGTAACGTGCCGGGAAAAATGGAGTAGCGGATACGCTGAAACAGGTTAAGCCGATCCGGCATGACGGAGTTTTCTTGCATAAAAGACGCTTTCTGAAAATCAGGATATCAATAAAATAAGCAACCCATAACGCGAAGAAAAACGCCTGCCAATGCCGGTCGTTTACAGTGGTGAAGAAATAGCAGATTAAATGTTCTATTCGGCAATCAATTTATTGCGATGCTCGATATAGGCATCGCGCATCCCCACGTAGGGATCAAGCGCGGCCGCTTTGAGAGCGTCAATATCCTCATAGCTCAGCGACAGTTCATTGAACTTGTCATAGGCCGTAATGGCCAGCGTTGTCCGCCAGCTATAACCGCCGAACCTATCGTATTGAAGCCAGCCGACCGGATCCAAAAAATACGAGTCGATAAAACGCGCGCTGTCGCGAAAACTAGAGGGACCCAGTATCGGGTACACGATGTAAAAACCATTGTCTAAACCCCAAAACCCTAAGGTCTGACCCAGATCTTCCGGGCTGGGCTTTAAATCCCAATGCGAAGCCACCTCCCCAAGACCGGCTAAACCAACGGTGGAGTTCAGCAAAAAACCGCCTAATTCATGCACCGCTTTGGTTCCCTTAAACTGCAGCAACGAATTCACAAAGCGAATCGGAAAGCGCAAATTATAGAAAAAGTTGCTAATGACGGTCCTGAATTCCACCGGGATGAAAAAATTATAAGTCTGGGCCGCCGGCTTCATAATCACAACGTATAAAATGTCATTTAGTTGGAAAAATGCGTAATTGATGCCATACATCGGATCGTTGATCTGAGCAACTTCATCGTCATACTCCTCATCATCTTCATAATCCTCAGCGTCTTCCGCGTCCTCATCTTCTTTAGCAGGTGATTCCGGACTCGTCTGTGCCAAATATATTCCCCGTTCCCCGTCTGAAGCATAAGCAGGATTTGCGACACTGATTATTGAGAAAAAAGCCAGGATCACCGCTGCCGCCAATAATTTTTTCACGGATTGCGCTCCTTTCCTCATCGACAGTTTGAATCTCTGACCGTAGCGCTGCTTGGTGCCCGCAGCCGTCGAGAGATCTTTGATAAGAAGAAATCGTATGTGATGCTATGCCGGTAACGACAGTGCCGAAAGGCTTAGCTTGCCGGCTTTTATTTAGTTTTTTCCCGTAAGGTTTGCAGCAAGTCCTCAGGTTTCTTTTTAGAAAGGATCTGTCGGAACTGCCCGCGATAGTTCTTGATCATACTGACCCCTTCGATGACCACGTCATATACCCGCCATTGGCCGGTCTTATTCGACATGCGGTAAAAGAGCGGAACTTTGGTGTTGTCCAGCGTGACGATATAACTTTCAACTTCCGCCCGGCCCTTTTTGAGTTCGGTTTCTTTGCCAAATTCGATTTTTTCGTGCGTATAGGCCAAAAT
>JAQYWI010000005.1 GCA_030145015.1 Desulfobacterales bacterium | reverse complement strand
TAGAAGACTTATCCATCATAACTTTTTCTTGGGTCGTTTCCATAGGGCCTCTGTTGGTTCAATCAATAAAATACCAGAATTTCGGATCGGTTCCCAGATTTTCTTTCCACCTGAAAACCTTCTTGCGTTTGAGGACAAATCTGATTTCACTATCCGGGTCCAGAAGATTTCCGAAAACTCTGGAACCGGTGGGGCAGGCCTCAACACAAGCGGGCAGTCGGCCTGCTCTGCTTCTTTGCACGCAAAAGGTACATTTTTCCATCTGCCCCTTTTTGCGCATCCGGTTTCCGAGATAGTGCTGCTTTTTGGTCATTTCCTTCAAGGGAACCTGCGGTTCGTTCCAATTGAATCGACGTCCATAATAGGGGCACGCCGCCATACAATACCGGCAGCCGATGCACCAGTCATAGTCCACCACGACGATTCCGTCAGGCTCTTTCCAGGTGGCTTTTGTGGGACAGGCTTTGGTACAAGGGGCATTTTCACAATGGAAACACTGAACCCCCATATAGAAATGATCCTCAACAGGTACTTGATGGAAGTATTTGGCATTGCCGGCTTCCGGGCTCATTTGGCCGTGTTCCATTTCAAAAATACGAATATATTGCGTATTGGACTTACGGTCGAGGTTGTTCTCCTTTACACAGGCGGCGACGCATTCCATGTAACCTTCACAACGGGTTACATTAAAGGCATAGCCGAATAGGACGCCGTCGATCGGGGCCGTGGAACTCATCTGGATATTTACGCCATTTTTGATTTTGGCCAAGCGCTCCAGGCGTTGGATCGTCGCATCCTTTTCCTCCTGGGTCATGAGGCGGTAATTCTTTTTGAAGTACTCCTTCCAGCGCAACGACCGCTCCTCGCTGGAGCCCAGCATGCCGCCTCCGCATCCGGAGAGCATCGCAGCACCGCCTAAAGCAGCGACCTTGGCTGCGCCTTTGAGAAATTCCCGTCTTCCGCACTGCTTTGCCTGCCGGGGATCGCTTTTATTGGGTTTTTTCGCCATCTTATTTTTTCGGGGATCCATGCTATTGCCCTATTTGCCTTTACCTAAAGGAGTTGAGTATGTTTTCGGCCACCGTTTTTCGAAGAGCGGAGAATGAGGATCGTGACAGGCGGTGCAGTTTTTAACCACCCGCTGGCCGGCCCAGTAGGAAATGCGCTTGCCATGAGCACCACCCACCCAATCTTTTTTCTGTCTGAAATGGCACTGGCCGCACAGCTGGTAGGGGTGATCCATGTCCACTTTCATGCCCTGTTCGGTCACCAAAAAATCGCGCTCATCTTTGTCGTGACAGGTATAACAGGATAAGGGCCGTTCCTCGCTGCCATGCACCAGCACAATTTCACCATGGGCTATTTCTGCGGCCCGTGTGACTCTGACCGGTTTATTATTATGACATTGACTGCAGCTAAAGCGTTGCAGCTTGTCTTTGCGGGTCTCGGTCCAGAAATACCCCCCCTGGTATTTTTCCGTGACCCGAACGGATTTTATGGGAAGCGACAGGTCCGCTTCGACCTGCTTTTGGTCATCAAAGCGAGCCGTCGCATTTTTGTAAATCTGAACGACGCCGCCTTCAGCGGAATGAGCGGGGTGCGCCGGGAAAATGAGCAGCAATGCCGCCCATATCCCCCAAAGACTATTTTTTAATGTTGGTGTCTTCATATCAACCCTGAGATTGTTGCTTTTTAATAATGGTTTTTGCGCGTTTTGTAGCAAAATATTAACTCGAATTGATAACCCATTGGAGCAATTAAATCCGAATATCGAAATTCGAAACAAATTAGAATAACCAAAATTCAAATGACCGAAACAGTATCATGATTTAGCAAGGACGCCTGGTTTTATTGTTTTTGTCATTGGAACATTCGGATTTAAGATTTGTTTCGGCCAATTTTATATAATCAGGCGTGCTTCGGATTTCGAATTTAACCTACAAGCCAAATCACAAAGAACTAAAATCCAGCCTGCTCCTGTTTAACCTGGTTTGGGTTGTCTTTGCCACGGCTCCACGTTGGTTTCCGGCACATGACACTGCCTGCAATTGCCCCGTGACGGATGCTCCACCCGAATGGCTGCGACCGTCCCCGGGCCCACATGGCATGCAATGCAGTTGCCTCTCATCTGAATATCATGGGGAACAGGCGGCGGTGCTCCGGGCAGGGCGGCCCGGCCCAAACGCGGCGGCGCAACACTTATCCAGTCGTGTTCGACAAACAGTTTGGCCTCGGTCACGGTGACATGGCATTGCCGGCAGGCCTCCTGCTCCGGGTGGGGTGTGATGGGCGTATGCCTTTTGAGTTCCTCCGTCCAGCCGCCCCGGGCATGGCAGGCCAGGCACTCAACCCGGGCCAGATCCGGCTCCTCGACTTTGTGAGGGATCAACGGCGGCGATCCGGGATACTGTCTGCGGGAGTAGTATTCACTGAGTGTGCGTGCGGTGGATGTGCCTTCCAGATAATCTTTCGATATCTGGTCATAGTTTACAAATATGGCCTGGCCGTTATCGTCAAAGTTCATGTTCTGGGTTTCCGCAACGGTGGTTTCCATCTCTTTCGGCCCGGATGAAAAGGCCGAAAACACGATCAACGGTAAAGCCACGATGCAGATTCCGGCAAAAACCAGAAAAACTTTTCCCACCTTTTGCTTTGGCTCTTCCATTATACTTTCTCCAGTTTTACAGCACATTTTTTATAATCCGGCTGTTTGGATATGGGACAAAACGCATCCAAAGTGGCCTCGTTGATTAAATAACTTTCATCAAAGAAAGGCACGAAAACCATACCCCGGGGCGGGCGACCCCGGCCGTTGATACTGGCTTTCATGGTCACCGCTCCGCGGCGGGAAGAGACTTTGACCTTGCTTGCGTTGGTAATCCCCAGGCGCGCGGCATCGTCGGGGTTGAGTTCCACATAGGATTCGGGAACCGCCCGGTGCAGGATCGGCACGCGCCGGGTCATGGAACCGGTATGCCAGTGTTCCAGGACACGGCCGGTATTGAGCCAGAAGGGGTATTCACTGTCAGGCGACTCGGCGGCCGGCTCGTAGGGCCTCAGCCATATCCAGGCCCGGCGGTCCGGCTTGCCGTAGAAATCAAAATCTTCGCCCTCGGCGGCCGGGTCGTATTTGGGGTTGTAGCGCCATTTGGTCTCCAGCCCGTTGACATAGGGCCATTGAAGTCCGGATTGCGTCTTAAGCGCTTTATAGGGCGCCATGCGGTGTTTGGGGGTGTCGTGGAACTGGATGTACTCGTTCCAGATGTCTTCGATATAGGTTTCCTCGGACCAGGGGAACTGCTTCTCAAAACCCATTCGCCGGGCCACTTCGATGATCTGCCAGGTATTGCTCATGCAATCACCCGGCATGGGAATGATCTGCTCATTGTGCTGGGTGCGCCGCTCGGAGTTGCCGAAAAAACCTTCGCGTTCGATCCACAGAGCGGCCGGCAGCACGACATCGGCCACATCGTAGGTGGGGGTCGGATATATCTCGGATACCACCAGGAAACGGCCCTCCTTTTCGGCGCCTTTGCGATAGCGGTTTAAGTTGGGCATGGTGACCATGGGGTTGGTAACCTGAATCCACATGAAGCGAATATCGCCGCGATCCAGGGCCCGGAACATTTCAACGGTATGATAGGTGGGTTTGGGATCGATATTTTCGACCGGCAGATCCCAGATCTTGGCCGCCATCTTGCGGGCGCCTTCCTTCATGACCACACCGTGCGGCAGCGCATGCGTCAGCGTGCCGACTTCGCGCACCGTCCCGCAGGCGCTGGGCTGACCGGTCAGTGAAAAGGGGCTGTTGCCGGGGGTGGAGATCTTGCCCACCAGCAGATGAATGTTGTAGACCAGGTTGTTGATCCAGGTTCCCCGGGTATGCTGGTTCATGCCCATGCACCAGTAGGAGGTGACCTTCTTGTCCGGGTCCCCATAAAGTGCGGCCATGTATTTAATGTCTTTGGCCGACACGCCGGATAGTTTTTCTACTTTTTCAGGGGTGTAATCTTCCAGGAACGCTTTGTAAGTTTTAAAATCAACGGTTTCGGCTTTATCCTGGAATTTGAAATGATCCTGGGTGCCGTAGCCAATGTTGGTTTTGCCCTTATGAAAAGAGACATGCTTTTTGACAAAATCCCAGTTGACCCAGTCATTGCGGATGATCTCGTAACAGATGGAATTGGCCACGGCCAGATCGGTCTGGGGGTTGAAAATGATGGATTTGTCTGCGGCCTGGCTGGTACGGGTGGTGCGGGTGGCAAAATCGATGATCTTGACATGATTTTTGCTTTTGCGATTGGCGAGCATTCTGGAAAAGAGCACCGGATGCATCTCGGCCATATTATTGCCCCAGGTGATGAAAACATCGGCATGATCGATGTCGTCATAGCAGCCCATGGGCTCGTCCAACCCGAAACTGGTCATAAATCCGGTGACCGCACTGGCCATACACAGGCGCGCGTTGGCTTCCAGGTTGTTGGTGCCGATACAGCCTTTAAACAGCTTGGAAGAGACATAACCGTCGGTAATCGACCACTGCCCGGACCCGTACATGGCAACGGCGTCCTTGCCGTGGTCCTTGATGGTTTCCTGCATTTTGCTGGCCACCAGATCCAGGGCTTCCTTAAGGGGGGTTTCCACCAGTTTGCCGTTTTTGCGAACCAGGGCCTTGGTTATTCTATCCTTGCCGTAAAGGATCTGAACCGAATGGTAGCCTTTTACGCAGCACAGCCCCTTGTTGACCGTACAATTGGGATCGCCTTTGACGGCCACGGCGCGGTCGCCGGAAACACCGACCAGAAGGCCGCATCCTGTCCCGCAAAACCGGCAGGCCGTCTTTTTCCATGCAATCCCGCCCGAATCGACATTTTTCCAGGCGCCGAAACTGATCCCCGGAAATAGTACCGCAGCAGAAGTGACCGCGCTTTGCAGGGCTGCGGATTTTATGAATTGTCTTCTGGTAATCTCCATGTGCTTACTCCTTCTTTGTGTCCTCTAGTCATCCGTATGGCCAAACGTCATACCAAGGGACTCTAATGATTTTATATCCTTAAATTTTTTCTGTAATTCTTTTTCGGTTTCCTCATCGGGTGTATCCGTCACCAGAATTAAAACCTCTTCATTTTCGGACGGTGTAACTTCGCAGTATTCCAGGGCGGCAAGCGCATCGATGAGTCGCTCTTTTGCCCCCTGAACTGGGTATGCCAGATAACTGAAGACCGGCATTGATGCTCCTTAGTTTAGAAATTTATGAAGGCGGCCCCAATACGAGCCGGATTAAGATTGGTGGGTTCGCTGATTTCTAACAGCAATTTGAGCGTAAATATTTGACTTAGGTCAATTGTTTCATACCAGAAAACTATGAAATGAAAATGGGGTGAAAGCTGTATTTTTTGATTTTAAAAGCTGTATTTTTGGATCTTTATTTAAAAAACCTTTTTTCCTTTCAACATTTTTCCTCGATCGCCAAATTAAATTGCATTGCGTAATCGTTTATGACTAATCTTTTAACAGTCTGATAAAATTATAAATATGTAGATTCAATTTCAAAACCTTTTACTTGACACCACCACAAAGTGGCATTAATATCTACCTGATTATTTGGTCAAAAGGCTTTAGAAAGCGGCCATTCGCAATCAACCATCAAGGAGCGTGAGATGAAGTTTATAAAGGATCAGGATGCCGATGAATCCTTGGATCTCGTTTGTCGCATGTGCCCCATGCATCTGCTGGAACCGGGGGATAAGTTGAAATGCATGAAAAAGGGGCAGGTGCTGGAGGTGCTGACAGATTATGACGGGGCCCTGGAGGACATCCCGGATTGGTGCAAAAAGTGCGGCCATGAATTCATCGGCATGGACGAAGATGACGAATACTATAAGTTCTATATAAAGAAAAAAAACGATAAGACCTGAGAACTTTACTTCATGCACTTGGAAATATTGAAATCAATTGCGTTAGGTGTTCCGTGTTCCGTGTTGCGCGTTCCGCGTTCTACGCTGTACAGAAATAATCTTTTCTCATAATTCTTACCGCGCAACTCGCAACTCGTAACGCGTAACCATTTATTTATACCCGAATGTAAAAAAGTTAAGCGAACATAATTTTTTCGAAGGAGCATCTTATGTATACGGCCTATCTGGATCATGCTTCGGCCACGCCTGTCAGAAAAGAAGTGCTTGAGGTCATGCTTCCCTATTTTAATGAACAATTTGCAAACCCGTCCAATGTTTATGACCTGGGCTCGAAAATCAAAGAGGCAATCGAAGAAGCCCGCGCAAAGGTCGCCAGTCTGATCAATGCCGATCCTGCACAAATCATCTTTACATCGTCCGGTGCCGAAGCCAATAATTTGGCCATCAAGGGCGTGGCTTTCGCCCAACAGAAAAAAGGCAATCACATCATCGTTTCTTCCATTGAGCATCATTCCGTATTAAACTCCGCCCGCTTTTTAGAACGCCTTGATTTTGAGGCCACCTTTCTGCCGGTGGACAAAAACGGTCTCGTTGATCCCGGGCGCCTTGCCAGGGCCATCCGGCCGGAGACGGTTATTGCTTCGATTATGCATGCCAATACCGAGATCGGAACCATCGAGCCCATTTCCGAGCTGGCGGCGGTCTGTAAAGAAAAAGACATCGTCTTTCACACCGATGCGGTGGCATCGGTGGGCAACACCCGGGTGGATGTCAATGCGTTAAATGTTGATTTATTGAGTCTTTCCGGCGCTTCTCTGGGCGCCCCCAAAGGGATTGGCGCTCTTTATTTTAACAAAAAGGTCAGGCTGATGCCCCTGATCCACGGCGGCATTCAAGAAAACGGCCGGAGGGCGGGTACCGAGAATGTTCCCGGTATTATCGGATTCGGCAGGGCCGCAGCGCTGGCACAAAAAGAGCTGCCTGAAAAAATTGATCATGTCCGCAAATTAAGAGACCGACTGGTGGAGGGTGTTCTTAAAAAGGTTGAAAAAGTCACCTATACCGGTCATCCGGACAAACGGCTGCCCGGCCACGCCAGTTTTTGTTTCGAGGCCATCGAGGGCGAAGCTCTAATTTTTATGCTGGTCCAGAACGGAATCTATACGAACACGGGATCTGCCTGCGCATCCAAGGCGCTAAAAACCTCGCCGGTGCTCGGGGCCATCGGTTTGCGGGCGGATTTGGCTCAGGGGTCTACCGTGTTTACGATCGATGCCGCCAACACCGAAGCAGAAATCGACCATGTGCTCGAAAAACTGCCGGCGGCTGTCGATCGGCTGCGTGCCCTTTCGCCCATCTGGGGCAAGGAAATTCCGGAGTATGAGGAAGATGTTTGCAGATGAAAAGCTATCTTGGCTGCTAATTTTGTGCTGTGTAAAAAAGTATGCTCGCGGATTTCACTTAAAAAATCCGAAGCACGAAGCACGAAATTCGAAACGGTTCGACAAGCTCATCACCCTGAGCCTAGTCGAAGGGCAATATCAAAATACGAATTTACAAATGTTCTAAACTTTGAAAAGAATTATTTATAATGAGAAAAGGGAAGGTTTGGGATTTTGGTCATTGTAGATTCGGATTTGTTTCGTATTTCGAATTTAGATTTTCGAATTTCCGGTTTATCCGGAGTGGGAGGTAAAGGATGTACACTGAAAAGGTGATGGATCATTTTTCCAATCCCAGAAATATCGGGGAAATTGAGAATGCAGATGGAGTCGGTGAAGTTGGCAATCCGGTATGCGGGGATATGATGTCGTTTTACATCAACGTCAAGGATGATAAAATCGCTGACATCAAATTTAAGACCTTCGGTTGTGTGGCTGCGATTGCAGTATCCAGCATGGTTACCGAGATGGCCCTGGGAAAAACCCTTGATGAAGCCAAAAAAATTACCAAAAAATCCGTAGCCGAATCCCTGGACGGACTTCCCAAGGAAAAAATGCATTGCTCCAACCTGGGTGCCGATGCATTAGCCAGAGCGATCGAGGATTTCGAGGGCAAACAGTCAACTGCCACAACGTGATATATTTTTATTGACAATAATCCATCACGAAGCTAAGTTTACACTTAAATCCTCAAGTATGCGATCAGAACCTTTTCCGTGGTCGCATACTGCTTAATGATAGGATGGATGTTCCCTCTATACATCCATTCGTATCAATCCTCTCCTAAAGATGGGGCGGCTCGGGGTTTTCCTTTATCCATTCTTTTAAACACGTCTTTATGGATTTGGCTCAAAAAACCCGGCGCCATAGGGCCGCCCCGCCTTTTTCCACAATCCCGAGATTTTTATATACCAAAAAATCTTAAAATATATTTTGCGGCCACGATCGCAATCACTGCTCCCAGCATCAGCTTGATCCAGCGTTCAGGTGCGTATTTTTGCACCCTGGCACCTAAATACATGCCCGCGAGTCCCCCGGCTCCGAACAATATTCCCAGCAACCAATCCGGGGCGGCTACCGCCCCGTTTATCGGGATGAGGCTGTAAAAGGTCACACCGGCCAGCGATGAAACAAAGGTCCCCAGGAGCACCGCACCGGCAACGGCATACACCGGCAGACCGAAATATGTGATCAAAAACGGTGCGATAATCGAACCGCCACCGATACCGTAGACACCGCCGATGATACCGACAGTCAGGGCCAATCCGAGTAGCTTTGCGGTTGCAAATGAATACGTGGCGCCTTTGAAGTTAAAGCGGGTGGTTTTCACCTCGATTGACGCTTCTTCCACCCTATCGGCGAGCGTGCAGTTTTTTGCGGTTGCCGCAGCTTTAGCGTTAAATGCTTCTTTTAAAAGTTTGCAAGCGATCAACATCAAGACACAGCCGACAAAAAACTTGAACGTTTTCGGATCCGGCAAATAAGTGATGCGCAGATAATAACCGATAAGGACGCCGGGGATAATGCCGGTCACAATCAATAGCGCCACCGGCCACACGAAGCGGCACTCTCTGGCATAGCGGTACACGCCGCCGGGCGTGCCGGTCACATTGAACAGAAAGTTGGTAGCCGTTACCGAAGGACTGATGAATCCCAGAACACTCATTTGAAACGGCAGCAGCAAAAATGCGCCTGAGATGCCCCCCATGGAGGTGAAAAAAGAAATACCGAAAGCCACCAGCGGCGGGATTAAAATAAAGGTCTCAACCCCGGAAAGGGGAAATGTAAATTGTAAAAATTCCATGGTTATCTAAAAATGCCGCCAAAAATTTTATCATCGGCGGACATGCATTGTGTTTTTAACTGTTTGTACTTTTTAAGGAGCTGCTTACCGTCTTGAGAAAGGCGTGATCCATCTTTGCGGTCCGTATGCACGATGCAGATATTCATGTGTTTTTCAGTCGCTTTGATTTTACTCCAAACCGCCTTGTACGACATTTTCATCAATTTGGCGGCCTGATTCATGGAGCCCGTCTTATCGATATGCTCCAGAATTTTCGCCCGGCCTTCTCCAATAATAATGTTGTTGTCTGCATCCACAATCCACTGGCTTGACCTTAATTTGAGTTTTGCCATAATTCTAACCTCCGATGGCGCGCATGGCCCGCCCGCAGGCGTTTTGATGGTCTTTTGCATTTAGGTGGTGACCGGAGGGTTTTTCAGCGACCGCCTGCGTAAAAATGTTGATAATATCGTTTTGGGTTGCCCCGGTTCTCAGCGGGGTTTTGATGTCGATTTCTTCCCGGGAAAACAGACAGGTTTTGATTTTGCCGTCAGCGGTCAACCGCAGGCGATTGCAGGAACCGCAAAAATGCCAGCTGATGGGAGCAATGAAACCGACTTTGCCGACGGCACCCGGAAGCCGGCAGAGCCTTGCCGGCCCGTAGGAATCTGCTGCCGGCTCGATTTGAACCCGATCAATTTGATGGATCCTTTTCATAAATTCTTCAACCGGTATAAATAGCGATTCATAGTTGCCGTAGGCCGAGCTGTCGGTGGGCATCAGTTCGATAAAGCGCACATGGTAAGGCTTATCCAGGGTCAAGCGGGCCAGATCTTCGATTTCATCATCATTGATGCCGCGCATTACCACGGTGTTAATCTTGATGGGATGCATTCCGATCTGCTCGGCGCGTTTAATGCCGCCCAGCACGCGGGGCAGCCAATTGTACCCGGTAATTTTTTCAAAGCGGTCCGGCCTTAACGTGTCCAGGCTGATATTGATTCTGCGGACGCCGGCCTTAAATAACGGTTCGGCCATTTCCTCCAGATATATCCCGTTGGTTGTCAGGGCCAGGCTTTTTAAACCGTCTATCTCGGAAAGCATACGACAGAATTCAACTACGCCCTTTCTGACCAGCGGCTCACCACCGGTGACCCGTATTTTGGTTATGCCGATTGCTGCCGCCGCCCGTGCGACATTGAGCATCTCCTCATAGGTTAAAATCTCCGAACGTTCCAGATGACTGCGGCCTGAAAACGGTGTGCAATAATAGCATTTCAGGTTGCAGTGATCGGTTATTGATATGCGCAGGTAATCAATTGATCGTCCATATCCATCCACTAATTTCATTGCAGTTTATCCTCTTAAATCGCGCTATAAATCCGAAATCCGAAGCCCGAAATCCGAAACAAATCCTAATATTAAATGACAAAAATTCTAAAACAAAGTTTTGGACATTTGAATTTATAATTTTGAATTTGTTTCGTGTTTCGATATTCGAATTTCGAATTTGATTTCCACCAAAAGTTTAACTTTAATCTACCAAGATTGCGATTAGCCTTTATTACAATCAGGCGCCTTTCCCAAACGGGCAATGCGGGTACACGCACTCCTCACACTCTTTGCACAGTCCCCCGTGGCCTAAAAAAGCAAGCTCGGCCTTACCGATTTTTTCACCGGCTAAAATCCGCGGCAGCACCAGATCCAGCACGGTAATGCGGTGAAACAGCCCGCAGGCCGGTACCCCCAGCAGCGGCACATCGCCCACGTAGGCCACTAAAAACATGGCACCGGGCAGCACCGAAGCCCCGTAGCGCATCTCGGTGGCGCCGGCGGAGCGGATTCCCTGGCGGGTGACATCATCGGGGTCTACGCTCATGCCGCCGCTGAGCATCAGCAAATCACAGCCCAGGTCCAGATGGGAGCGGATGGCCTTGCTGATCAGCCCGGCGTCATCCGGGGCAAAGGCCACCCCGGCCACCTGTGAACCCAGGGCTTCAACCTTTTCGGTCAGAATCGGTGCGAAGCGGTCTTCGATCAGGCCGTGGTAGACTTCATTACCGGTAATCACCAGGCCCACCCTGGCTTTTCGAATAGGCTTGACGGCCAGCACGGCCCCATTTTGGCGGGCAATGGCTGCGGCGCGTTCGATGGGTGCGCGTTTCATTGTCAGCGGTATGGCGCGGGTGGCCGCCACCAATTCCCCTTTTTTGACAAGGGTATGACTGTGGAGGGTGGCACACATGACCTCAGCGACCATGTTAAAGGCAGCTAAAGCAGCGGTGTTGACGGCAAACAGCCCGTCTCTTTCTGCCAGCAGCTTTATTTTTCCTTCCCGTGGTTCGTCTTTCCAGGCAATACCGTCACCGGCCAGAGCATCGGCTAAAATAGTTGCCGCCTGATCCTCATGAATTTCGTCATCGTCAAGGTCGATGAGATAGAGGTGATTTTTTCCCATTTTTTGGAGGCGGCACAGATCTTCGTCGCAAACGGTATGCCCTTTGTGAAAGGCAGCGCCTTTGAATTCTCCGGGACGAACTTCGGTCATATCGTGGGCAAGCTTAGTTCCCACCGCTTCTTCCAGTTTAATTTTTTTCAGCATTGTTGAACTCCTTTATAATTCAGGTGCAGGGTGTAAGGTTCACGGTACAGGGCGAAAAAAGTTTAACCACGGTGCCGACATTGCCAAGTCGATGAGCTGTATTAATAACAATTCGTTTCACTAACCTTGGCGTCTTTGCGGCTTTGCGTGAGGCGGCTTTCCGGTTTCCAGTTCATATCCGGCCAGGTCACTTCTTTAGGATCTGAAAAGTAAGTGTCTGCGGTGCAGGGCCTGCAGAGGACCGACCCATTTTTAATCACTTCGCGTTGATCGCGCACCACCTGACCGCAGCGGCTGCAGGCGGCCTTATAGCGGGTGGGCCCGGGCAGATCGCATTTGTCTATTTTTACCCTGACCTGCTGGACCCGAAATAATACGCTGTCGGGCATACGTTTGTAAGCTTCCAGCTGCTGGGGGTATTTTTCGGCAACTTCCGGTGCATAGGCACCCGACAGGCTGCGGGCCTCTTCGGTGGAGATCACGCGATAGGCCTTTGCGGTCTCCAGGTTTACAAAGGTGGCCGCCATAATACCGTAGTCCATAAATTTCAGTGAGCGCCGCCCCAGTTTGACGCCGGTTACATGGGCGACTGCATCGGCGGTGCAGCGATCCATCTCGACATAGATAATCAGCTTTTTAATCTGATCGTGACTTGCGGGCTCATCCAATCCGATCAATCGGCAGCCCAGCATGGCCATGCGGACGCCGACCACCTGCCCGGGGCAAAGATGCCCGTGGGCGTCGGCTGAATTTTCCAGCAGCACTTCAAAAGACTCCATTTCAGTGTCGTCCTTTCTTATTCAGGTATCAGTTTTCTTTAAGGTGTAAGGTGCCAGCGGTCAGAGGGTATGGTTAAATAGTTGATTAGTTGAATAGTCAACTTGTCAGAGGATTCATTCCATTTTAAACTATTTAACCATTCGACCAATTAACGAATTAACTAAACTCACGGACCAGCCGGCAGCGAAAAATGGCCAACGGCCAGAAACCCTGAACCCACATAGTGGCATATGTTAAAATTAACATAACAGACGGCAAAAAAAAATCAAGGTTCCGGGGCTAATGGCAAAAGTACAGATCCCCAGAATGTTCCATATACCCTAAAGCGAGTTGCATCCTTGACCTAAATCAAATTTACAGTCGGTTTTTTACGATTAACCGTCTGCAAGCACCTCATCCACCCAGCCCATGGCCGCGATCATGTTCGGAAAACCGATGGTCGTCAGTGACAATAAAACGACATGGGCCACTTCTTCTTTACTGGCACCGGATTCGAGTGCTTTGCGGGTTTGAGACATAACCGCTCCCCTGGAATTCGCGCCGATGGCTATACCCAGATTCGCAAGGTCCTGATATTTTTTTTCGAGCGGCCCGGACTCCCGGCAGGTCTTGCCTAACTGTTGATAATCTTTCAATACTTCCGGGAATTTGGACGAGAACTTTTCGTAAATTTTGGGAAGATACATGGTCGCTCCTTTTTGAAAAATTTCGAAACCCAATCCTCATTACACCCGGAGCGAATTTATTTCAACGGGTTTTTCTGAATTCAGTTTTTGGGTGTCAAGAAACGCACAAACAATTTCGTAATTTTTTTTCAGGAACATTTGGGTCGCTTTTGCCAGATTCAAGTAAAATGAATTTTGAGCATATTCTATGATACTTTTAGCAAATTCCGGCACCCAGGCCAGCAGGTGACCTTCCAGAAAAGATTTCTGTTTTTGGATAAAACCGATGCCTGTTTCTGTGTCTGAGTTGGAGAAGGCTTCGATTTCTTTAAAAATTAAATAATACATGAATTCAAGTTCAGCGCTGATGTGATCGGGGGCATCTTTAAAATTCTTGGCCGTGTCCAATCCCGCTTCCCGGTATCTTTTTTTTACGTCAAGGGTTGAGTCGCCCATAATTTTCCTTTCGCCGTCTAAATATACCGAGCCGTAAGGTGCAGCGAACAGCTTGTACGGGCCCACAAACAGTTTTGAAAAATCGACTTTTAACTGGTCGAGATTCGTACGGGCTCCGAATTTTTTGCACATGTTTTGGATAAATACGACCGCCGGGTCACACACCTTCGCCATGTTGAGCTCAAGGTTTTCCAATTTTTCAGATAATCCCGGATCCGGCAGAAAATAGCAGTCGCTCAACAGTTGAAATGCCTCCATTCTCGACGATTCATGGTTCAACAGGTTTTGTGTTTCCATGCCTATCCTTAAAAGCTTTGAGATTGAGTTGATGCGATGCCGGCCCCTTTCGAGCTTTCGAGCCGGCATCGGTTATAATTTGTTGGTTGGTTGCTTATTGCGGCACTTCTGCCAGCTTCAAATACCGTTCTCCCAGGGTATACAGCAGTAGCATGACGGCCATGGCAAACACAAATACCAACCACTCCCAGATGCTCGGAAAATAGCTTATAAACGCAGGGTATTGCTCTGCCTTAGGTCCGACCGGGTGGCTCTGGCCGGCTAAGAGGATTTCCATGTGCATCATCAGCGTGCCGACCAAAATTAAAGCCGAGGTAATGATCTTGCCGCCCATGCTTTTGCGCACTGAGGGTATCAGCAACAACACAAACGGCAGAAAAAGCCCCAGCAAGACTTCAGCGTGAAAACCACGGTAGGCGCCGAAGGCATGCTTAAATTGGCCGTAAACTAGGAATTCCGGAACCACAGTGGCCGATTCAATGGCGAATTTGACCAGCGTAAAAATTACAGCGATTCCAGCGACATACCCCAAAATGGTGGTAAACTCATTGTACAACGGGGTCTGGCTTTCAACCGCACCGTCACCGGTTACGCGATGGAAAATCATGCTGTACAGCAAAAACAGGGCAGTACCGCTGAGCAGTCCCAGAATCAGACTGTAAATTGACATCATCGGGCCGAAGTAGGTGACGCGCGATTCGGTGATGCCAAAAACAGAGCCGATCATCAACGGCGCGATCAGGGCCAGCAGAAAAGATATGACGCCCAGAGCATTGCTGAATCCGCTGTGCCAGTCACCTTTATGCATCATCCCGAATTTGACGATCAGCACCACCAGTTCCACGCTGTAGATAAAACCCATCCACCATATCGGTGATGAAAAATTCGGCGAGAACAAAATCCAGAACATGTTTTCGACCGAGCCGAGTTCCAGCCCGATGGCCACGAAACCACCCAACAGGGTAGCGATGGCCAAAAACACCAGGCGTTTGGCAAAGGGTTCATATTTTTTGACCTTGAGCACCAGCGGAATTCCGGCCAGAAGGGTCAGGCCGGAGCTGGTAAGGGCCAGAAATATATAGACGCCCAAAGGCAACGACCAGATAAGGACATCATTGGTATTAAAAAGGTAATGGCCCTGGACGAAAAGCCTTATGGCGGCATATAATCCAAGCAGGATCGCGATACCGAGCACCACGAGCCAAGTGCCGTATAATCCTTTTTTCTCGCTCATTTAAACACCTCCTTTAGTCGGCTGGTAATGGGCCGGGTTGAAATCTCTGATATAGAAGATATGGGGTTCGGTGCCGATTTGTTCCCGTAATCGGAACGGGCGAAATTTTCCCAGAAGAACGCTGACCTGACTTTTGGGATCGGAAAGGTCACCGAAGATACGCGCGTCCGCCGGACAGGCTTCGACACAATAGGGCAACTGCCCCTTTTTGACACGGTGGTCGCAAAAGGTGCATTTTTCCACCACGCCTTTGGGTCGGATACCCGGCAGGGTCTCATCTCTTTCAGGGTTGTAGTAGGGAACCACTTTGGCGCCCACCTTTTTGGCCTCTTCCTCTGGCGCGCTCGTGACACCTTTGATCAAGGCTTTGTCATCGCGCCAAAATTGATGGGGCTTGCGCCAGTTAAAGTAGATCACCCCATACGGACAGTTAAATTCACAGTACTTGCAGCCGATGCACTTGTCGGGATCATGCATGGTGATGCCGTTGTCCAGTTTGTGCATGGCTTTTGTCGGACAGCCCCTGACACATGGTGCATTTCCGCAGTGATTGCAAAGTGTCGGAATATAATGATAGCGCACATTGGGAAACGTGCCCTGCGTTTCGGTGATTTTGTTGGACCAGTAGATGCCGTCGGGCACATTGTTTTCGTTTCGGCAGGCAATGCTGCAGGCGCCGCACCCGACACATCGCTGTAAATCGATTACCATCGCATATCTTGGCATTTTTTACCTCCTAAATTTTTTCGATTTTAATTCGGGTGGTCGCGTAATAGGCCGTGCTTCCACTCAAACGGTCATACTGGGCCGGGATCAGGTCATTGCTGCTGCCACCCCGCGGTATCTTGCCGAATTCTATGGACGCCACCCGGCCATAGGCCCAGTGGCCCTGGCCGTAACACTTGGCGATCGTGCCCGGCCTGACGCCCTCCCACAATTTTGCCGTACAGGTCAGGCTTCCACTCGGAGATGTCAGTTTAACTTTATCTCCATCCTTAAGGTCCAGCCCCCTGGCGTCGCTGGGGTTGATCTTGGCCACATCTGCCCAGGCCACATCGCCGGGATCGACATCTTTAAAATCATAATACCAGGTGCAGTTGGCCGAACGGCCCTCGCGGTTGAGCCTGGATTTGTGATCTACATGGATGAACGGATACTCTTTTTCATCTCCGGCAATGAACGCTTCTTCATAATGGGGAACAAACGCCATTTCCCCCCGCGCCTGGTAGTTGCAGACCTCCAGAACATTGTCGACGGTCGTGTTGTGCTTTTCGGCGTGCTTTCCCAAAACATCCTTCAGCGTTTCGCTGTAGAACTCAAACTTTTTAGTTTTGGTTTTCATGTTCCCCCATTTCTTGCGATACGGGTAGGGGTCGGAATTCCAGACGCCGGTCTTGATAAAATCATCCCAGCCGTTGAATTTGTCGCCGCCTTTGTATTTGGCCGGATCCCACAGATTCTGGGTGGCATATTTAAGGGCATAGAGCGCAAATTCTTTTTCGTTGGTCGGGGCTTTGCCGGTCTCCGGATCCTTGTAGGTTTTGTAGTGGTCGAGCAGATTGCTAAAACCCCTTTCATTCAGTTTTTCGGCAATCAGCCAGGGGATTTCGGTCTCATCGATCTTGTATTCCCACACCGGCTCGACAATCGGATGCATGAGCGTCACCTGCCGGTATCCGTTGCCGATCGATTTGACATATCCCCATTTTTCAACCATGTGATGGGTATCGGGCAGCACGATATCGGCGAACCATGAAAACTCGGAAGCGTTGGTGGTGATGTGCGCCAGAAAAGGTATCTTGGCCAGGGCACGTTCCCAGCGCTCAGGCTGCGGACAGGAGAAGGTAAAATTGTTCATGTATCCAATGGCCACCTTGATTTCGTTGGGGTCCGCATTCAGAATGCCGTCGGCCGCATTGTTGGTGACCACGCCGCCACCGGGTTTTTTGTTCAGCGCGGGAAACTCCAACCTGCCGCGATGGTCTATTTTTCCATGCTTTTTACCCGTTTTGGCGATCTCATCCATATAATCATCGGGTTTCGGAAACGTTGAGGTGTACTCCTTGTTACTCTGTTGCGTGCCGCCGACATTGTCCACCGCCCCGACGATGCCGTTTAAGGCGTGCACCGCCATACTGGCGTAAGCGCCGCGGACCTGCATGCAGGGCCCGCCGCCCAGCCAGGAAATGGCGTGGGGTGCCGCTTTGCCGTATCCGACAGCGACCCGTTTGATCTGCTCTGCCGGAACGCCGGTTATTTTTGCAGCCCACTCCGGTGTTTTGTCCTTGAGCTCCAAATTCCACCACGTAACAATGCCGTTGGTATGTTTTTCTTCAAACGTTTCCGCATCGACTTCCTGGCCGGCCACAAATCGGTTTTCGCCGTCGGTAAAATCGCCGACGAAATCTTTGTACCACAGCCCTTCGGTGAGCAGAACATGGGCAATGGACACTGCCATTGCACCGTCCGTACCGGGTTTGAGCGGCAGCCACTCGTCGGCTTTGGCAGCGGTGGCCGAAAGTCGGGGTTCGGCAATTGCAATCGTGGCCGAATCAATCGCATCTCCCCAGACCGCAGAATAGTGAGAAACCTGCCGGTTGGCGGCCAGGGGGTCGGCGCCCCACAAGAGAATGTAGCGGGCCCTTTGAACATCATACTGCCGATAGCCCCAGTATCCTTCTGTGTAGTAAGGGCCGAATTTTTCCGCTTCAGCACAAATCGCACTGTGGGAAAGGTTGTTGGGGGAGCCGATAATTTTGGTCATGCGATCATAGAGGACATCCCGCATGTACGTATAACGACCACGCATGAGCATATATTTGTAGGTTTCGTTGTTCTTTCTGAGCTCCATGATCTTATCGGCGATGGTGCTCAGGGCCTCATCCCAGGAAATGGGCACAAATTTCGGATCCTCGTTACGCCCCTTTTTGGGGTTAGTTCGTTTCATGGGGGTTTTAATTCGATCCGGGTCATACACCTGCTGCAACGCCAGATGGGATCTAGGACAACCCGCTTTTCCATTGACCTTCGAATTCGGATTTCCCCGGACTTTTACCGCCCTTCCGTCGACGACATACACCTGTTTGGAGCACCAGGAGGTACATCCCTGACAGGTGGCCGATTTCCATTCCCCGGCGCCTCCGGCGGCAGTCTCACTGGCTTCCGCCAGGGCTCTCAACGTTGGTTTGAAGGTTCCGCCGAGGGCAATTGCTCCGCCGGTGGCGGCTGAGGCTCTCTTCATGAAAGATCTTCTTGTGACTTTGAGGTCGTCAAAGAAGTCTTTCATCACTGCTTTTCTTTTGGTCCTGTCCTCTTTCATATTTCCTCCCTTGGTTTAAATAATTATCTTCTCGCCTATTATGACCATAACGGTCTTTACCTTAAGATTATAAGATTAAGGGTCCACTGATCCGTCAGGATTTAATTCATTTTCATCGATTGAGCGTAACCAGTAAAAAAGCTCATCCGGATCGACCGGACGATTGATACAGGCATAAATGTGGTAGCAGATGGCATCTTTTAACTCCGGGTGAAATCGGTGACAGGATAGACCAAAAAAGTAAACCCCCGGAAATTTTATTGTGAGATCCCTGATGACCCGATTTTCAACCGGAACCGTATCGATGTCCCATAAAATTGCCAGGCATCCGGTTTGGGTGATCGTTTTTTCTAAATGGTACAATGAATGCAGTGGAACGGCTTTATATTGATTTTTTATTAACAGCTCGCCAAGCTGCCGACATTGTTGTTCATCGGCATCCAGCACCACGATTGTTTTGGTTTCTCGCTTTCGGGCGCTTTGCCTGCGATCATAACCCGATCTGCGATCTTTAAAAGTTCTGGGTTCCATCTAATATGAATGACGTTCTTCCGAAGTGTGGTATTGAAGTTGTTCGGTGGTCGCACAGATAAAGAAAGAATTAATGTCTCTTCCTACACCACAACGTAGCAATGCCTGTGCCAAACCCGGGGCTTTAGACGTCAAACGATTAGATGGCATCCATGGATTAAATCGAATAGGGATTAAGTATTTGAATTTGCGCAAATAATGAATTCTAGAAAAGATTGCCTGGATGAAAATAAAACTTTTTGGGGGTAGCGTATTCACGGCCGGATTATTTTGAATCTGTATGAAATTCAGGCATGGAAACAGCGATATCTTAAATTTGACATGATTTTAGCAGGTTAGCCGTGTGCGAAATTCGGACACAATTTTTGGAGGCAAACACATGTCGGGGTCTTAGATGGGTCATTACCCGAGGATATTTGCATGACCCCTAACAGGATAAGTGGTCTTATTTTTTGAGATGAGCTTTAGTGAAGGGTCGGTTTTGATATTTGATATTTTTTGAGCTTTTCATAAAGCGTACTGCGGCTGATCCCCAATTGTAAGGCCGCCCTTTTTTTGTTCCAGTCGCATTCCTCCAGAACCTCCCGGAGCAATTTTTTCTCATTTTCAAAGATTGTCCCTGGAGTTTCCGAAGAAACAGGCGGAGCGGCTTCGCGAATTGCAGAAGGCAGGTCCGAAATTTCGACTTTGCTTTGCTTGGCTAAAACGGCGGTGTGCTCAATGCTGTTTTCGAGTTCGCGGACATTACCCGGCCAGTGATAATCCAGAAGCAAGCGCATGGCCTCAGAGCTGAAATCCTGGATATCTTTATTTTGTTCAACTCCAAAGCGACGCAAAAAATGACGGGCCAGCAGCGGAATATCGTTACGACGCGTTCTTAATGGGGGCAGATGGATCGGAATAACATTGAGCCGATAAAATAAATCTTCCCGGTAGGACCCTTTTTGGACTTCCTGAAGCAGTTCCTTATTGGTAGCTGCCAGAATGCGGACATCCACGGTTAAGGTCTTTTCACCACCCACGCGCTCAAATTTTTGGCTTTGCAGGACGCGCAGCAGCTTGATCTGGGCCGAAGGGGCGATTTCTCCAATTTCGTCTAAAAATACCGTACCGCCATCGGCCTGCTCAAAGCGGCCTGATTTCTGCCGGATGGCACCGGTAAAAGCGCCTTTTTCATGACCGAAAAGTTCGCTTTCAAGGAGTGTGTGTGGATAGGCCGAGCAGTTAATAACAATGAAGGGTTCATGCCTGCGCAGGCTCTGCCGATGAATGGCACGTGCGACCAACTCCTTACCGGTCCCGCTCTCTCCCTGAATGAGAACCGTGGCATCCGTAGGCGCGATATCTTCAATCAATCGATAGATGTTTTGCATCTGGGAGTCTTTGCCGATGATCCCGCTGAATTCGGCGGTATGTTCAATCCGGGTTCTCAGTTCGCGGATTTCTTCTTCATGAACCACCGAACGCCGGATGGCACCCGCGGTTTGATTCAAAATCAGATCGATAATATCCAATTCTTTGGTAACACAATTGCAATTTCCTGGACAGGCGATCAGCATGGCGCCCTGGAGTTGATTCTCATTGCGCAGCGGAAAGACCACAAGATTTTGAGCGCCTTTAAATTCATTGGGCAAAAATACGGTGTTAGATGGATCGATCTTGAGCAATTTCATTTTGTCCAAACCGGATATCAGCGCAAGAGCTCTCTGGGTGGCGGCAATATCAAGCGCGTTAGAATCTTTCTCGGTTAAAAGAAAGATATGCTCGCCATCGGTACTGAGTACTAACATACACATATCATTGCAGGTTACGATGTTTTGAAGTTTTTTGATGAGAAACGTGCAAACTTCTTTAAGATTGATTAATGCGCCTATTTCCTGAGCGATAACAAACGATGTGCGTGTTTGCTGTTCGGAGCGGTCTAGCGCCCTAGTCTTTTCTTCAAGTCTGTTGGTGTAGTCCTTTATGCGATCCAGCATGCGATTAAACGAGCATGTCAATTTGCCGACTTCATCGCTATTGGCTGCAACCACGTTTACTTCAAAGTTACCTTCATCTATTTTTTCGGTCGCCTTTGCCAGGGCTGCCAATGGCCGGGTGATACGTTTGATAAAAAGAAGACTTCCCCCGATCGCCAGCAGCAGAATAACCAGCGTTAACCCGCTCATTTGCAGCCACAGATGATTGACCTGTTTGCGGTACGGTTTTTCCGAAATTCCGAGGCGCAAAAGCCCGGCTTTACCCGAGAATACAGGCCAGGCAATATCCAGGTAGCGGTCTCCTTCGGTGGACACGATCTCTCGCTGATGGCCGTGCTTGTCTAAAATAGCCTCGTTGGCTCCCAGTAAATCGACCGGGATTCCGTGCGGGAAGGTGTGTGCCAGCACCTGGTTATCTCTTATAATAAAAATATATTCTGAATGCGGATTACTCGCCATATGGTAATCCAGCATTTTCTGAAGAGCGATCAGGTCATTGGTTAAGATTTTATCGGTTGCATCGAACGCCAGTGCCTGGGCCAGATTTTCGGCCTGAGCGCTTAATGATGAAAACAGACTGCTGCTATAGCGCTGGGTCACAACCAAAGAAATAAGCAATCCGCTGCCGATCACCGTTATCGAAACGGCCATCAGCAATTTGTTTTTTAGACTTTGCGGACGCATATTTCTAGTTCTCCAACGATGCAAGTTCCAGATTTATTTTCCGAATGCTATCGTACCATTTATCTTGCGGTGCGATAAATTTATCGATCATCAATTCTTTTAAAATCGCCTGCCCCTGTGGATCCTGATGCATGGAAAATAACAGTCTGCGAATTTTTGTCATGAGTTCGGATGGTATAGCGTTTGAGGCCACCATTGGCGGTATGCCGTAGGGTTCTGATTTGCGAATAATACGGGTTTTGGATGTGAAAATGGGATTTTTGATGTTGTAATATTCCCAGATCAAACCATCGACGGCAGCACCGTCCACCAGACCTTTGGCCACCGCTAATATGGCGTTGTCATGGCTGTAAGTGTAAGTCGTTTTTTCGAAAAACGTTTCCGCCGTTTCTCCCATTTGCCAGAGCCAGTAAGTGGGAACCAACCGACCCGAATTCGAGTCGGGATCGGTAAACGCAAAAACACGTCCTCTGAGATCTTCGAGTGTTCGGAATTCACTCGTTTTATTTACGATCAGATAAGAGTGATAAAAATGGCTGTTCTGAACCTCAGGAGTTGCCACCAATTGAAATCCATATTTTTCCTTACCGACAACGTATGGTCCGGAGCAGATAAAGGCAAAATCGATCTGGCTCCTGGCTAGCAGTTCATTGATCTCTCCGTAAGTTTTGCGTTGGATAAACTGAATTTCACGCCCCATTTTTTGACCGATGTAATCCAACAACTGCCGGTAATAGACGAAAGTCTCCTTGGGTGATATTATTGCGGCTACCGCCACTTTCAACTGTGCTGACTCGGGAGCTGGACTTTTCGGACGGTCTATCGCCACCGTCTTGGAAAAATCGACAACAAACATATCGGTATCCCGGCCGCAGCCATAAGAGAAAGACAGACAAAAACAAGTGATAATGCCCAATCTTATGAAATTCTTTTTAAATTTCAGACAATGATTTATCGAACCCATCGAGATCCTCATTAAAGGGGTGGCGTCAAAAAGGAAAGGAATTCTACCCGGAATCGGTTTTTAAATAAAAAGCGCATACCCCTAAGAATGCCACATTGTATCAGGTCGTGTCAATCGGAACTTCGTATAATCTTACCTGGTTGGCCTGTTCGCGTGCCTATGGACAACGCTTTATGAGGTTTGCCGGTTTTACTGCCTTCTATGATTTCTACCTTTGTTAAAATTTTTAATTTATAAGAATTTTTTCTCGCTCTGGAAATTTTTCTGGTTTTTATCCCTATAATTTGGGCATATGCCCATCAAATTGAGGTTGATTGAAGTTTGACCTATTTATAGATAGTCTTATAAATAGCTGAAAATAATTTGAATAATTATATTTTTGCTATTTGTATGGTTCTTGCATCTCAGTAATGCAAATATGAATGCGAACAAAAATATGAATACGGTGGGCGTATCGACCCCCCAGCTGGATACGGCCAGCAAGGTTACCGGGCGGGCTGAATACTGCGGGGATATCTTCATTCGCGGCGCTTTATACGGGGCTGTTTTGAGGAGTCCACATGCCCACGCCCGGATCGTAAATATGGATACGAGTCGGGCGGAGAAGCTCAAGGGAGTGGTAGCCGTGCTTACAGCTGCTGATACACCCCGCAAAAAATTCGGCCGGCGCATAAAAGACGAAGATCTTCTTGCTGTTGATAAGGTGCGCTATGTGGGTGAAGAGGTGGCGGTGGTGGCGGCCACCAATAAAGATATCGCCGAGGAAGCTCTGGAGCTGATCGATATTAGCTATGAAGAATTACCGTCGGCCCTGTCTGCTTCAGAGGCCCTTAGCCCTGGAGCCCCGATTATCCACGATGCTTATCCTGAAAATATTGCCGAAAAGTATGTGATTGAGCGCGGCGATATCGCAGCCGGATTTGCGCAGTCCGAATGCGTGGTAGAAGAAACCTATGTTGTCCCGCGTGTCAGTCCCGCTTACCTGGAGCCCACCACCTGTCTGGCATCCATGGGTGAAAACGACAGGCTTACGGTTTGGGCGCCCTCCAGCAGCCCCTTTCGCCTTCGCGATATGATCGCGCATGTCCTTGATCTGCCGGCCTCCAAAATTAGAGTTATCAAACCCACTATTGGCGGAAGTTTTGGGTCCAGACATATACCGATGAATGCACTTTTAGCGGCCTTAATTTCTTTCCACACCAAACGGCCGGTTCGTATCGAGGCCAATCGCTTCGAGGAGTTTACGATGTCGCGTCCGCGACTGGCGGCCACCATAAAGCTGAAAATGGGCTTTGTAAAAGACGGTACGATTTTAGCCAAAGAAACGAAGATCGTGGCCGACAATGGGGCTTACACCGACGTTTCCTGCTTCTCGTTGGAGACGACGGCACTGCGGGTCGACAATTTGTACCGCATCGCCAATATACAGACCCGGGTGAGGTTAGTGTACACCAACCTGGTGCCGACCGGGGCTTTTCGCGGCTTCGGCAACCCCCAGATGCACTTTGCCCTGGAATCCCTTCTGGATATGGCCGCCCAAAAACTGAACATGGACCCATTGGTAATCCGGCAGAAGAATGCCACCCAAAAGGAAGATATTACGGCGCATGGGTGGAAGATTTCGAGCTGTGCGCTTACGGAGTGCATCGACAAAGCCAGGCAGGCAAGTGACTGGGAAACCAAAAGAAGCACCTGGTCAAAGGAAGGCCCGGACAATCCGGGGACACCCGGTCGAAAAAGGAAGGGCATCGGAATCGCCTGCATGATCCACGTGGCCGGCCGGCGGACGATGAAAGGATTCTGGGGATCAACCGCCTGGGTGCAGGTGCTCAGGACCGGCAAAGTGACCGTCATATCCGGGGATGCCGATGTGGGGCAGGGTTGCAACACCGTTTTTGTCAAAATCGCGGCGGAGGAGCTCGGACTGCCCCTTGAACGCGTCGAAATTGCACCGCTGGACACAGATAACTGCCCGTATGCGCTGGGCAGTTATTCAGATCGCGTGACCATCCTGGGAGGTGAAGCGGTGCGCCTGGCCGCTGTTGACGTTAAGCGGCGGCTTATCCAATTAGCGGCTGAATATTTCTCGGCCCATGAAACCCAGGTGGCCTACGAGAGCGGGTTGCTGTATGTGAAGGGCCCAGGTAAGGAACCTGTACCTGAGCAGGATCAAGAGCCAGCAGATAAAAGCATCCATATCTTCGATCTTGTGCGGCATTTTGATGCCCAACGCGGGCAGCAACCCTTATTAGGGATAGGGACCTATGCTCCGGAAGGCGTGGTTTTCAGAGATAAAAAAAGCAGATACGGTAACAAGGCGGCTGCCTATACCTTTGCCGCCCAGGTGGCTGAAGTGGAGGTTGATTTAGATAGCGGTCAGGTAAAGTTACTTGATTTTACCTGCGCCCACGATCTGGGACGGGCGATCAACCCTGTGGCAGCCGAAGGTCAGGTTGAGGGTGCCCTGGCGCAGGGTATCGGTTATGCCCTGGCCGAAGAAGTGATTTTCACCGAAGGACACATCGCGAATCCAAGTTTTCTGGAGTATAAATTGCCGACCACCCGCGAGACCTTACTTCCGAAAGTAATTTTGGTTGAATCCAATGAGCCCCACGGGCCCTTCGGTGCGAAGGGGGTGGCGGAACCCGGACTGGTGCCCACGGCGCCGGCGATTGCCAATGCGATTTACCATGCCGCCGGTATCCGGATTACCTCTCTACCGATTACACCGGAGAAGGTTTTGGCAGCCCTTGAAGCGCAACGGGAGGAGGTGGGATAACCCGATGAATCTGCCCAAGTTCGACTATCAGGCGCCTGAATCCATTTCTAAGGTATGCTCTTTACTGGCACAGGCCGGTGAACGTGCGGCTATTATGGCCGGCGGCACGGATTTGATTGTCCAGATGATGCAGCGGACATCGGTCCCCGAGCTGGTGATTGGTCTCAAGCAGATTCCGGAACTGCAGAATTTGGCTTATTCTGAGACCGAAGGGCTCAAAATTGGTCCGATGGTGAGCCTTCAGGATCTGGCGCATGCCTCTGTGGTCAGGGACAACTTCCCGGTGCTCGCCGAGACTGCCTTATTGGTGGGGGCTGTCCAGCACCAGTTCATGGGGACGGTGGGCGGAAACCTTTGCCTGAATACGCGCTGTTGGTATTATAACCAATCGGCCGAATGGCGACGATCCCTGATCCCCTGCCATAAACTGGGGGGTGATACCTGCCATGCCATTAAGGGATCACGCTCACGCAGGTGTTATGCCGTATATTCAGCAGATGTCGGCAGCGTGCTTTTCGCATTAGGTGCCGAGATCGTGTTATCCGGAAGTCAGGGAGAAAAAGTGGTACCGCTGGAGGCATTCTTCGGCGGTGATTTGATAAAACCCACCAATCTGGGGAAAGATGAGTTTATCACCGAAATTATTGTGCCGCCCCAAAAGCTCAGTTTTGCCCGCTATTATAAGCCAAGCTTACGCGGGGCGATTGATTTCCCCAAGGTGGGCGTTGCGCTCGTGGCTTCTCCGGAGAATAAGGATTACCGGGTCGTTATTAGCGCTGTTGATCGGAAACCGGCTCGCTTTAAAGACCTGGAAGCCATGCTTTCGCAGAATGAAATCTCCGGAAAGCAGGTGGCGGATTTTGCGGCTGAGGTGACTTCGCGGATTCGAACCGTGGCCAATACCTCCGGGTCCCCCGCGTACCGCCGTCAGATGGTTAACATCCTGATAAAAAAGGCCTTTACGGAAATGGGGAGTGTTGCATGAAAAAATGTTCGGTTGCTTTTCGGGTCAACGGGGCAGACTATGAGGTATTGGTGGAGCCCCGGGAAACCCTCTTGCAGGTTTTACGGGAAAAACTCGGACTGACCGGCACAAAGCAAGGGTGCGACCTTGGGGACTGCGGCGCCTGCACGGTAGTGGTGGAGGGAAAACCTACCCTGGCCTGCCTTACGCTGGCCATAGAGATGGAAGGCAAAGAAATTTTTACCATCGAGGGCCTCTCTTCAAACGGCAAGCTAAATCCGCTCCAGCAGGCCTTCATGGATGAAGGTGCGGTCCAGTGTGGTTATTGCACGCCCGGGATGATTATGTCTGCAACGGCCCTCTTGAATGACAATCCACACCCCACAGAGAAGGAGGTTCGGCGCGGTCTGGCCGGGAACCTTTGTCGATGTACAGGCTATTCCAAGATCATCAAGGCGGTCATAAAATCGACCTGAGTTTCCAGAAAGCTTGAGTCATAAACGTTAGGAAGACGCCGGCAAAAAATTCCTACTGCTTTTTGTCCAAAACTTTATTGGCATGCTCGATAAAGCTGGAATCCATAAAGGCTTCCTCCGGGAGTGCACGGTCCAGATATCCCTTTGCCACCGCCCAATCCTGAAAGTCCTTAATGCTCTGGATATTCATGCGGCCATCATTGCGAAATTGGGGCCAACACGCTTTTTCTAAAAGCGGTTTATCGAGACGGGTGTACTTGGCAATAATTTCGAGGTTGCGGTCCGTCTTGCCCTGATTGTACTGGTGCACGCCCTTAAAATACCCGACCATAAAGCGTTTGCCGGCATCCGGATTTTTTTCAAGCAGGTTGGGACCGTACATGATCGCTGAAAATTGGAAACCCGGAATTGCATCCTGCACCGGTACCCAGAGCACTCCGCGCCCGGAGCGCACCAGGCGCGTCACCCAGGGCTCGCCGGCCACCGTAAGATCCAGGGTGCCTTTTTCCATGGCCCCCATATCTGCCGGCGGGGGAATCGTTATCCTAGTGAAATCATCAACTGTGAGGCCGTCCTTTTGGATTACCTTATCCAGAAAGTACTCTTCAACAGACCCCCGGTACCAGGCCACGTTGCGGCCTTTTAACTGGGCCGGCCTTTCCAATTGCCCGGAATCAACCAGTGTCTTGCGGGCAACCATCGCGAGGAATGGACACCCATCGGGGGCGAAAGAGCCCCGGGGGGCCACAAAGCGGATATGGCTGCCGCGCTGGATCGCATTCAGGGAACCGATGGCCATCATTCCGCTCCATACATCCAACTCGCCTCTGGCGAGCGCCGTAAAGGCGACATTTTCTTTAATTTTGATAAACTCAACGTCGAGATTCTGTTCGGCGAAATAGCCTTCTTCCTGTGCGATAAAAAAAGGGGCGAGGGCAAGAAACGGAAATACCACGGCTTTCAGGTGAGTTGGCTTTGAGGCCTGCTGGCCTTCAGCGGTAGATACGCCTGTCTGAATAATGAGAAAAATGGATAGCAAAATAAATACTCGATATCTTCCAGATCGGCTCGCCATAGGGCACCTCCATATTGAACGATTAACAAATAACGAATAACAGATAACCCCCCAATTGGGTTGGGGGTATAGTAGACAAAAAATTTCAGGCGGGCGAGGCAATGAAAAACCGGTGATAGGGATGATCCGGGACCCGATAGGTCCGATCTACAGAAAACCCGGCACGTTCTATTTCTTTTAACAAACGCGTGTAAGGATAGCCCCTTTCTCCGATTTCCCAGAAATGCCCCTTTACATTTCCCATATTGTGTCTTCGGAATGCCAAAGGAAACGGCAGCAAAAAATCCCAGGAAATGCGTTTTGAACTTCTAAGCAAAAAAGATAGAGTCAGGGTTTTATCAGGTAAACTTAAAACCAGTTTCTTGCGGGTGATTCTTCGGATGTCTTCCAAACACTTCTTTAAATTTTTAAAAGGAAAATGCTCCAGGACCTGGCAGCACAAGACCGTATCAAAAGTCATTTCCTTTAGCGGCAACTGCAAAACCGAGCCGACGATGTGAGGCTTTAATTTTCTTTCCAAATCGATGGTTACGACGTTTATGTTATTCTGGATGAGATAGCCGGAAACCAACCGCGGTCCGATGCCGATTTCGAGCACATTCAGCGGATTGCTTGAGACAACTTCTTTAAGCTGATACCAGTAGCTGGCGAAACGCTGCTTGGTTACATAACCCATGGACAAAAGCTTTGACATCAGTTTACGACCTCATTCTGATCAGGATTCATGCCCCGGCCGCCAGGGGACCAGATGCATCCTTAAACGCCTGAGAATAAAATTTATTCCAATTCCCAGGGCTGCAATTACGATTAGACCCGCGTAAAGTTCTTCAGTGCGCAATGTCTCCCAGGCAAACCAGATCATGACGCCTAATCCTTTGGTGGCGCTGACCAATTCGATGGAGATCGTGATAAGGAATGCAACATTAATCGACAGGCGTGCACCGGTGATCACCATCGGCAAGCTGCCCGGCCAGACAACCCGAGTGAAGACCTTCCATGGATTTGCCCTGAAATTTTGAGCGACCTCAAAATGGACAAAATTAATCTGCTGCACACCCGCCATGCAGTTGATAAGCATCGGGAAAAATGCCGCCGCGGCAACTGTGACGACCTTTGAAGATTCTCCGATTCCAAAAAAAATCATTGCGAGCGGCAGCAGCGCAATTTTCGGTAACGGATGGGCCGCGGCAACAAACGGATCAATCCCGGAGCGGAATCGATGCGACCAACCCATCGCCAACCCGATGATCGTGGCCGGCAAACCGCCGATTAGAAATGCCAGGAATATGCGCGATAAAGTCGCGCCTGAATGCGCTATCATCTGACCGCTGGCAAAGGATCGAATCAGGGTCCGTACGATAATCGAAGGGGCCGGGAAAAATAGGGTTGAAATTACTTCCCGGCGAGCAGCCCACTCCCAACACCCGATGGCCGTAAGCAAAATCAGGCTCGGCAGCCAATACTCGTAACGCATTAATGCCGAAGCAAAACCGTTTTTTAAGAAGAAGAAAGACCGACGCTTTTTCGCGCCTGGTCTTCGAGTAAGTTCCAGATGTGCCATTTAATTTCCCTGATCTGTGACTGTTCCATGTTTGAAAGTTTTCGCGGCCGCTCAAATGGAATGGTTATTTCTTCGCGAATCTCTCCCGGTCTTCCGCTCATTACCAGAACCCGATCGCCGAGCAACACCGCCTCCTCGATATCGTGGGTGATGAAAATAACCAGATTATGGTGCTCTGACCAGATATTCAATAACTCTTCCTGCAAAATCCAGCGGGTTTGCGCATCCACGGAGCCGAAAGGCTCGTCCATCAATAAAGTGTGAGGCCGGGCCACAAAGGCACGCGCGATTCCCACTCTTTGACGCATCCCCATCGAAAGCTCATGCGGGTAGCTGTTGGCAAAGGTCATCAACCCCACTTTTTCAATAAAAGTTCGGGCGCGCTGCCGGCGCTCTTTTTTCCCCAGGCCCTGGGACCCTAACCCGAAAGCCACATTATCCAGCACCGTCATCCAGGGGAAAAGGCTGTCTTCCTGAAATACCATGGCATTGTTCGGCCTTTTGTGGTTGCCGGCCGGCTCAAAAATGATATTTCCCGAGCCGGGCGCCTGCAACCCGGCAATGATTTTAAGAAGCGTGGTCTTGCCGCAGCCGCTGGGGCCCACGATACAGACGAACTCACTGTCTTCGGTCGCAAAGGTCACATCCTGCAACGCCACAATAGGGCTATTGTGTGTTTGAAAGGTTTTAGAAAGGTTTTGGCAAACAATTCTCATGGCTTATTGTCCAATTCACGAGGATTCATCTTCGGTTGGGTGTTGAGACAATTTTGCTTTGTGCAACGGCATGAATTTTCCGTGCCCCGTGGAGATGGGCTCCTGACGCTTGATCCGCATTGTTCCGGCCTGCTTCAATAATTCGATGGCTCTATGCGCCCGGCTTTTTCGTTTCAGGGCTTCCAACACCGTTGCAATAACTTCGGATTCATCCCGAATCAGAATCTTGGGACTGATCAGCAGGCTGAGGCGGGTCATGCCCTTCTGATCCTCTTCCTCCAGAAGCTGGTAATCTAAAGGACCGCCGCCGAAGCGTGACGGCAGGACCTCCTCTAAAACGTAAATCATATCACTGCCGACCAGCGTTACGCCTTCACCGGTGAGCTTGCGAAAACTGCGGACTTCCCGCAAGTGTTCGGTATATCCGTAAGTTTCAAGCGGGCAACCACAGGAACGCGTCTCAATGATACCGTAGTCATCGCTTTCTACATTCAACAAGAGCTTGGGCGCAGAGGGCACTAAGGTCGTAAAATTAAAAGCGTCAACCATAAGCTCCGAGCCGGGTACCCGGCGAGGGTATTGGATCAGCGCCAGGCAATCCTTAATAAAGTGCAGATCGTTTTCGTCTTGCGGTTGCGCACAGCCAAGGCCCACGGCGCCGACCTCATTAAAAAAATATTTAGGTGCAAAGCGCGCGCCGGTGCCCGTTATCATGGCCACTTTGGCCGGCGAAGGCGGCTCCCCCCCTACCGTAAAGAGAACTTGGCGAAGATCCAATCCTTCTTCTGAAGCCGCCCTGCATATTCTCAAGGCCTGGCTTACATGGGTGGTGATCAGGCAAGCGCCGTGATCGGCAACCATTTTTGTCGCCCAATGGGCAATCGTGGCCGCTTGATCCAATCTTACCGGCTGCGGCCAGGGCAGGGGTGCGCCAAACAGTCGACCGGCGATAATGGTGCAGGGCGCAATAAGGCGGTATTTAAAAGGCGGTGCGGCACTTTGCGCCAAAGCAGGCGAAAACCATTTTAAGGGTGCCTCCAAATAGCGTGAGCGCATCAGGATTGCGATGAGTCCGGTTGGATCAGGAGGCGTCCCGAACCAAATGCCGACGGGCGTGTTCAGGGTGCCATGGATATGGTGCTCTAACATTAAAAGCGGCGCATTGGCTGCAAGATGGTCCAGATCAATCATGATTCTAGTGCCCGCTCCGGTCGTCCCGCTGGTGGTGCCTTGATAATGACGGCTCAAATTGGGGTTATCAAAATCCCGGGGCTGTACGTGGAATACGTTTCCATTGCGTACCATCGGCTTGCGGCCTTTGAATTCCTCAAATGTAACGTACACTCCGGCGTCGCGCAATTCACGCAAAGTGGCTTCCAGCCCGTTTGTGCCGACCCTGTTGCGGATGTCACCCAGCTCGCAATCGGCTAATTTAAGCAGCGGCCGGAACGGACTTTTCGGATTACCGAAGACACCCCGTTCCATGAACCGCAGGAAATTGGCATCTCTGGCAGCCATGCGTTGCCGGACAATGGCTTCGGTCTCGGCCAGAGAAATCTTTTGGCGCAGGAAGCTCCGCAATCCCAGGTAAAAGCGCCCGTAACCCTTTAAATTCGCAAGTGCTTTTCTCATTTATGATTATAAACCGGCTAAGCGATTAACGATTCAGTTGTAACCCCCGCTAACAGATATGCAAGTGTTGTGCAAGAATCGAGGTACCATATATAATTATAATATTTTCAAATGGTTATATAGTTTTCTGTCGGTGCAAAGAAATTTATGCGCGCAATATAATGGGTATATGCCCGAATTATTGGGAAAAAGACCATAAAGCGGTCTTGGGTTGTTTTTAGCTTTTTAAGCGATCATCATGTAACCATTTGGAAATATGAGATATATATTTATCATTGAAATTGTGCATAATTTTTGCACCACATTGTGCCGGTTTAATAATATTCCTGCGGGAACAATACTGAAATCCTTCTGGGATGACGAAAGGAGATAACGATGATGAAAAAGATGTTACGCGCGACCTTGATCGCCGGGGTGGTCTTTACAATGGCACTGGGGATCGCGGTGGAATTTGCAAATGCAGATACGCTAAAATCGATGATTGCAGGTGCGAAGAAGGAGAAGCATTTGAAGGTGGCGTTACATTTTATTACACCGGAGCATGTAAAAAAATTGGAAACGGCGTTTAACGCCCGTTACGGCCTTAATATCACACTTGAGGCCAACCTCACGGGAAAATACTCGGGCAAAGCAAGAAAGGTTGTGAACCAGTATCGCGAAGGCGCCGAACCCACCTTTGACGCGATGGTGCTCAACGAATCGGCATTCGCCATGATGGCAGATGCAGGTGCACTCGAGAAAATAGAAGGCTGGGAAAACCTTTTGCCCGAAGGCGCCGACCCGTCCGTCAGCCCGGGGCCGATTGCGGGGTTCGGTTTCAAATCATTTGACTTTTACACCGGATATTCTTACAGGTCCGATAAAGTCAACGGTAATATGGTCCCGCTGTCGATTAAGGATCTCGCGAATGCCTCCCTCAAAGGCAAAGCAGCCGTGTCCATGTACAGCGGCAACCTAACTTACGCCTTGATGAAATACAGCCCCGAAGAGCTGCTTGCAATCGCCGAAGCCTGGAGCCAAAACGGAGTAAAGAAATTTCACCCGCGCAAGATGCCCAAACAGGTTGCACAGGGCAATTTTTTCGTAGGCGGCTTTCATACAACCGAGCAGTATCTTGATGCCGGTCCGCAAGACGGCGATTTCAAAATGGGGTTTTTTAAGGACCTCGTCCCCCATTCGGTTTTGCTGCACGCGGTGCCCAAGGGCACCCGGAGCCCGAACGCGGCAAAGCTATTTGTTGTTTGGTTGACCGGTAGAGAGGCGCTGAATATTTGCGGTGAGGGCACCTATTTAGGAAACACCCTTAAAAACGGTAATCAAAAGGCCATTGCAATCGCCGAGCAACTGATGATGAAGGAGAATGTGAAGCCGGTTTCATATTTTGATTCCGAAGAGAATTACAAAAAACTGGTATGGCTGGGATCGCCTGAGGGCCAGAAGTTCGAAAAGCAATTCGGTGCGGCGATCAAAAAAAGCGCAAAATAGGGGGGATTACCGGTTTTGGTTCAAAGCAGATTGGTAGCGCTCTTTTGTGCGTTCAAATCCCCAGTGAAATCTGTACAGGTGTTTGGCGCCCCAGCGCGGGTCCAGCCGGTTCCACATAAACGCGCGTCTGATACGAACGGGAAAGCGCCGTAACAGCCTTCTTAAGTGACGCTGCCAGTTGATTTTGCGCTTGCGAACATCCTGACGGACGCCCGCAGATGAATGCCGGCCGGTGCTTCCGGTGACTTTGGCCAGATAAAACGCTTCAAAGTCGCGATCACCGGCAGGCGAGGATAAACTAAAGCCACGTGGAGACCAGGGCGCGCCCTTACTCTTGTGTTGTCCAAAGAGTTCACGGGGCACCCCGGCCTCTTCGACAATGCGGCGGGCAATCGGCCGGTCATAGTTGCCGCCGAGTGACCAGGGCGTCATTTCGCTTGATTGCGTAATGCGCTGAATCGCCGGGCGATGGATCGCGCCGCAGGCCGGGGCGGGCAGGTGAATAAATCCGACTCTTAACCGAAATTCAGCCCAGCTAATAGCAGGATTTAGAAAATCGGTATTGGGTTCCTGGAGCAGGGGCAACCCGCTTTGTCTGTCTGTACTCCAAACATAATCTCCGAATATACCGGTCATCAATAGCGAACCGACGAACTGATCTTGCATGACGGCCAGGGCCTCTGTCATCCCGAAAGGATTCAGATAGAACTCGGCGGTCGGCAATCCGGATAGTTTGTTGAAGTCAAGCCGTTCGTACTCGGTGGTTTGAAGGCCGAGATAACCGGCGATGATCGTGCCGCTGTCATCAACATAGCCGTCATCACTGACGCTTTTAAAAAAGGTGACGGCTTCACGACAACCCGCACGACCGGCGAGGACCGAAACGGCAGTTGAGTCATACCCCTGGGAAATCGTGGTGAGGGGACGATAGGGCTGCTTGCGGGCGGGGTGCCTGGCATTTTCGCAAATTGACCTGCTGGTTCGCTCCAGGAAAGCGACATAATCGCTGTAATCCCCTGGTGGATCATCTATGTTCTTCTCGATACGGGTAATCGTCAGATCGGGTTTTACCAGGATATTGCAGCAATCATGCCGATACACATACCGTCCGCCCCGGATCCGGATGGGTTTATTCGTTATCCGGATTCCGGATTGATGATGATTCAGGAAATCGAAAAAGTAATTGGGATAATGGATATCCAGATCCTGGCCTGCTTGGCTGAGCAGGAAGGTAAACGAATTGGAAACATAGAGTTCATTTGCCACAGACAATGAGTAGAGTCTTTCGCCCATATGACCGGGAGAAGCAAAGAGGATCGCGCCGTCGACAACGCGGCCCCCGGAGCCGGCCAGCATGACGGCTTCATCAAAGCGATAGGCCTCAAAGGGTCCGTCCCACGCGCCTTCGATGAAACAGTCGTCGCGGGTTTCCACCCACGGTCCATGAAGGATGCGGGCGACTTCCTCATGTTCACGGATGCACGCGCACCAGGATAGGCGCGGCAAGGACGCTATCTGTTCAAATTTAAGATTCATATATGTTCTCCTTTTACACTAAAGCGGCACCCTCAAAATTGACATGCACAACACAGTCTTATAACTTCTTACCTGAATCTTGCCCGCTTCGCTGGATGAAGCGTCAAATTATATAACACTAAGGAGCTCCGCTTGCAGATGAAAGCCTCCGACTCATGCAAAACCCAGGTGCTACCATAACATAAGGAGATGAACCATGCCCTATCGAGACATCCGCGAATATTTGTCGGTTTTAGAGACTAAAGGCAAACTCAGACGTATCCCCAAAAGGGTCGATCCCGCATGGGAATTGTCCTGTATCGCACGCTGGATGTACCAGGCGTTTGCCGATGAAAATCGTTTTGGTTTACTCTTCGAAAACGTCAAAGGCTTCGATACTCCGGTCATGACCGCTGTCCTGGGCGCCTCCCGCGAAACTTATGCCATTGCCCTGGAGACGGTACCCGATGAGATTAATGCAAAATGGGTCCATGCCCTATTAAATCCGATTTCACCGGAGTTGACAGACAGCGCCCCCTGTCATGAAGTGGTTATACAAGGTGATGACGTCGATCTGGGGATCCTCCCCATTCCGGTGTGGACACCCGGTAAAGACGTAGGGCCTTATATCACCTCTACGACCATTAGCCGCGATCATGACACCGGGATTCAAAACACGGCGGTTTACCGGGCCATGGTTAAAGATAAAAATCATCTGGGGGTTAATCTCGCTCCGGCGCGACATGGCACCTTATGTTATGAGTCCTATGTTAAAAAAGGCAAACCGGCACCTTTTGCGTGGGTCCTTGGCGCCGAGCCGGTTGTCCATCTCGCCGCCGTGGCCAACGTGCAATATGGTGTCGATGAACTGACCATCGCCGGCGGTCTAAAAGGCGAACCGATAAAAGTGGCTAAAGCCAAAACCGTGGATCTTTTGGTGCCGGCGCATGCTGAAATCATCATCGAAGGTACAATCCAGCCGGGTGAAGTCGACCAGGAAGGGCCTTTCGGCGAATTTGCCGGCTATATGAGACCGGTTGGAAAGAATCCCGTAGCAACCGTTACGGCGATAACGCATCGCAAGAATCCAATCTATTATGGCCACATCAGTCAGATGCCTCCCAGTGAGAGCACTGTGATGCAGAGTACGGGTTACGCCGGTCTTATCCTTAAAATGCTCAGGCACGACCTGGGATATAAAACCGTTAAAGATGTTCACGTCGATCTCACTTACGGCGGAGTGCTTGCCCATGGCATTGTATCCATGAAGCCCCAATATCCCGGGCATGCCGTCCGCGTCGGACGGGCGATGGCCAATGAAACGACCCTCAAGCGAATCACCGTGGTTGATGATGACATCGATATTCGCGACGCCATGCACATGGACTGGGCCATGAATTCGCGTATGAATCCCGTCCGGGACACGATCATCATCGATCGAATTTTCGCCGGGGCAAGGATGGATCCGACGGTTCGCGTGCGCAACGGCGAAATTGAGATGAGCGGTAAACTTCTCATCGATGCCACCGATAAAAGCGGCCGCAGTGACTTTTCTCTGCCCCCCAAAGAATTGATGATGAAGGCACTGGATTCCTGGAAGGAAACCGGCCTGCCCGACTTTAAAATACCCAAAAGGACGCAGTACCTTCTCGATCGCGAAGAATGATCCCGCTCCGAGTGAACACGGATTTATCTTATCAATTTTCTTATTCAAAGATAAATTCGTTTAAATCCCAAATTTCAAGCACCAATTTACAAATAAATCTCAAATCTCAATTTTCAATGACCAAGCATGTTTGAGATTTTGAATTTTGGTCATTGTCATTTGTTTGGTATTTGTGTTTTGTGATTTGGGATTTAAACTTTGGTGCTTGGAATTTTCTCAATTAAAGAACTCAACCGGACTAAGATATACCACACGACTTATGATTTTTACTGTCCTGATTTCAACACCTGGTTGGCGTGATTCACAAAACTCGGGTCCCACATTTGTTCCGCCGTCAGTTTCTTGCTGTCCTGCAGCCCTTTGGCGACGGCCCAATCCTGAAAATCAAGCACACTTTGGGTGTTAATCCCCCCATCATCGCTGATCTGGGGCCAGCAGGCGTCTTGCAAAATACTTTTATCCAAACGGGTATGCTTGGACATGATTTCCAGATTGCGCTTGGTTTTGCCCTGATTGTACTGGCGTACGCCTTTGAGATAGGCCACCATAAATCGCCGGCCGGCCTCGGGGTTTTTCTTCAAAAGACTGGGGCCGAAGCGTATAAAGGCGTAATTAAAGCCGGGAATGACATCCTGGACACGCGTCCACAAAACCCCGTTCCCCGAGCGTTTATAACGGGTCACAAACGGCTCGGAGCAGATGCCGAAATCCAAGCGACCCTTAGCCATCGCATCTATCTGAGCCGGGGGCGGGACATTAAAGCGCTCGACTTCATCCGGTTTCAGGCCCGCCCGCCCGAGGATTTTATCCAGAAAATATTCTTCAAAAGAGCCCAGGAACACGTCGAATTTACGGCCTTTGAGAACTTGCAGATCTCCCAATTTTGCGGTCTCCGCGAGACTTTTGCTGGCGACCAGCCCGAATGAAGGACAACCGCCGGGCGCAAAATGGCCCTTGTCGGCCACCAGGCGGATATCGGCACCGCGGACCATCGCGTTCAAAGACCCGACCGTAAAAATTCCGGCCCACACGTCAACATTGCCCAGCGCCAGCGCCTGGATAGCCGTCGCCTCTTTCATCTTGAGAAACTCAACCTGAATTCGCTGCTCTGTAAAAAAGCCCTCTTCCTCAGCGATAAAAATGGGGCCGTAGGAAAGAAACGGGAATCGAACCACTTTAAGCGTGACGGAGGGTAAGGTTTGCCGGGCGGCTGCGGCAGTTCCGCAGATCTGGAAAAGGAAAAACAGGGATAGTAAAACAGGCACACCATATCGTTTAAATATGTTTGTCATAGTTTCCTCCTCTGGCGATTCTTATATTTGGCTCGTATATTTCGTTTTTTCTATTAGCTCGCCTGGAAATGAACGTCCCTTTTCAGAGGGTGCATCTTTTGTCACTTCCTAAGATGATTTTATGCGGTGCAACGGCATGAATTTTCCACGCCCTGTCAGAATGGGCTCCTGGCGTTTGATTCTGAGGGTCTCGGCCTGCTTCCACAATCCAATGGCCTGAGGCCCCGCACCGCGGCGCCTCAAAGCGTCCAGAACCGTTGCGATGACTTGCGATTCATCTGTAATCTGAATCCTGGGATGCACCAGCAGGCTGAGGCGCGTAAAGCCCTGTTGATCCTCTTCCTCCAGCAGTTGATAGTCTAACGGACTTCCGCCGAAACGGGCCGGGAGTTCTTCTTCCAAAATGTGCAGCATGTCACTGCCGATTAAGGTGACGCCTTCGCCGGTGAGTTTGCGAAAGCTGCGGATTTCTCGCAGGTGTTCGGTGTAGCCGCAGGTCTCAAACGGGCACCCGCAAGAGCGGGTCTCAAGGATGCCGTAGTCGTCGCTTTCGACATTTAAAAGCAACTTGGGGGCCGCGGGTAATAAAGACGTATAATTAAAGGCTTCAACGGTAGTCTCTGATCCGGGTACCTGACGGGGGTATTGAATGAGCGCCAGGGAGTCTTTTAAAAAATGCACATCGGTTTCATCCACCGGGTGGGCACATCCCAGGCCGACAGCACCGGCTTCGGTAAAAAAATATAGAGGGACCCAGCGTGCACCGCTGCGATTGATAATCCGTATTTTCGCAGGCGAAGGGGGTTCCCCGCCCGCCATTATAGTGACATGGGTCAGATCCAATTCTTCCTCCATCGCTGCTATACATACCCGCATGGCCTGGCTAACATGAGTCACCAGCAGGCTGGCGCCGTGTACCGAAGCCGTCTTTGCCAACCAGCGGGCAATGATGGCGGCCTGATCCAGGCTCACCGGCTGCGGCCGGGGAATGGGTACGCCGGACATTCGTCCCGCGATAACGGTGAATTGGGTGGTGAGGCGATACTTTAAAGGCGGTTTCGAATCCTGCATCACGACCGGTGAGAACCATTTTAAAGGAACCGATCCACAGCGCGATCGCATGAGGGTCGCAATCGTTCCGGTGGGATCCGGGAGCGTGCCGAACCAGATTGCCATAGGGGTGTTTAAGACACCGTGTATATGGTAGACCAGTCCCATATGCGGCGCATCCGCCGCAAGATGATCCAGATCGATGCGAACCCGGATGCCCGACCCGGTCGTCCCGCCGGTCGTCGAATAATAATGACGGCTCAAATAGGGATTATCAAATTGCCGGGGCTCGACCTGGAATACCTTTCCATTGCGCACGATGGGTTTGCGGCCTTTGAATTCTTCAAAGGTTACGTAAACCCCGGCATCCCGCAGTTCCCGCAATGTAGCTTCCAGCCCCCTGGTTTCAACCCGGTTGCGGATGTCACCCAGCTCGCAACCGGCCAATTTGAGCAGCGGCAGATACGGGCTGTTGCGATAGCCGAAAATTCCACGTTCCATCAGGCGCATGAAATTTGTATCTCTTTGTTCGATGTTCTGTCGGACAATGGCCTCGGCCTCTGCCACAGAAACCTTTTGACGCAGAAAGCCCCGCAATCCCAGGTAAAAATGCGCGTAGGCCTTCAAATTGGCTGCAATGTTTTTCATTATGAAACAGCTGAATTGTATTTAAAAAAAGTATTATACCGCTTTCCATAATACGGAAGGGCGGCATAAGTGGTTGTAGAAAAAAACGTTTGAATACCGCAACGTTTTTTTGACAACCGCTATAGGCCTCATGGCATGCAATAATTATACAAACATCTGAACGATATAAATACCTGTAATATTTTCGAATGTTTATACGATTATCCGGCTCTATAAAAAAATTAATTCGCCAGAATTAAGCGGGCATATGCCCGAATTATTAGAATAAAACCAATGGGGTTGAAGTCGGAGGCTGATACGCGAGCGCGGAGAGATAAAAAAAGCGCTGTGCCCAATATATCGCAGAACTGCCTATGATACTTCGGATTCATAAATACTTCGCAATTTTTAATATCTTAAGGGTCTTGTGGGTTTTATTCTGATTCGTTGGGCATTTGACCACCTGATTGGCATTTATACAGACTGTTTTCCGATCAAATTTATTTGTAAGTATCTGTAAAAAATATAAAAAAATAGTTTATCTAATGATTTGTATAATTTTTGCATTACTTTATCGAAAATTGTGCGGGCATTGTTGAAACGCTTCTGAATTATTAAAGAAAAGTTTCTTATGGGGGCTAAACCCCGTAAATTCTTCTAAATCAATATTGAAAGGGAACAAAAACTCGAAAAAAGACCTCTCAATTATCATTTCACGTTGTCTTTGATAGTCGTGCTGGTTTTTCGTGCGAACATAACGTCCTCTTTTGCTGATGATATTATCAGAATTGGCGTTTTAACAAACCTCACAGGATACGGGGCGGACCTTGGCGCCGCGGCCAAGGACGGCATCAATTTAGCGGTTGAGGAAATTAACGCCAACGGGGGCCTGCTGGGAAGAAAAATAGAAGCCATTTTTCGAGATGATGCGTCAAACCGCCAAACAGAATCGTGGCGGTCATCGCCAAGAACATGCAATCGTTTAGGCCGGAAACGGCACGTTTTTATCAAATGAATTCATAAAAGGAGGAAATAATGAAAAAGACATTTTTTACCTGCTCAATGGCTTTTGCTTTGCTATTCTGCTGGATCCTATTTTCCAACATAAACCCGTCCCTGGCCAGTGATACGATCAGAGTCGGGATTGTGACGGGACTCACCGGATGGGGGGCAGACCTGGGCGCCTCTGTCAAGGAAGGTGTCAATTTAGCGGTTGAGGAAATAAATAATAACGGTGGCCTGCTGGGAAAGACCATCGAAGTCACCTATCGTGACGATGAATCGAACCCCCCGAAAGGCATTGTCGCGGCCCGGGAATTGATATACGCAAAAAAAGTGGATGTCCTTTTAGGCCCATCATTCACCACGGTCAATTTTGCAATTCTTCCTGTTATCAATGAAGCTAAAATATTAAACCTTACGCTGGCAACCGGGACGGCTATCGTTAACCCGCAAAAGAACCCTTTTACATTTCGTTCGAATTTTCACTCAAAAATCGAGGCCGAGGCGGCGATAAATTATGCAGTCAAAAAAAAGGGGCATCAGAAGCTGGCAATTCTCCATGATTCCTCAGGTTATGGAAAATCCGGACTGGCAGAGATTTTACCGCTGCTGAAGAAAGAAGGCCTCACTGCGCTAACCATAGAGTCTTACAATATCGGTGATAAGAATATGACCGGCCAGCTCCTCAAAATCAAGCAGACGGGTGCCACGGCTATCCTGGCCTGGGGATTAGGGCCGGATTTGGCGGTCGTTGCCAAAAACATGCACACCCTGGGGCTGAATTTTCCCGTTTACGGGGGTTCGGGCTCAAACTCAAGGTTTTTCAAGCAGTTGGCGGGAGATGTGGGTGGTAACTTTCTGGGCGCGCTAACCAAGAATTTTACCTTTAATCAGAAAAATCCGCTTCCCGCAAGGGCAAAAAAGTACATGGATGAAATAACCAAACGATATGGAGTAAATAGATCAAGTATTCTATCCAACTCCGCCCATAGTTATGATGCGATTTATATCTATGCCCAAGCCGTGCAGAAAGCCGGCTCTGTTGAAAAGATGAAGGTAAAGGCTGCTATGGAGAATTTGAGATATAAGGGCCTGACCGCAGAAACCGTTTTTTCCCCTTCTGACCATGAAGCTTTAGACGCAAAGGATATGACAATGGCCTATTCTGCGGGGTGGATTCCGGAGGGCGCTTTCAGCAGACCTGATGATGCAGATTAGCCCTTTTTAAAGGAGACGGCACATTTTCGAAACAGCAATACAACTGACCATCAGCGGTTTGGCGATCGGGGCCATCTATGCGTTTATCGCCCTGGGCTATCATACCATTTTCACGACCATCAAGATTCTTAATTTCGCCCAGGGCGAAATTGTCATGCTGGGCGCTCTGCTGGGCTACACATTTCATGTCATCTTGAGGCTTCCTCTACTTCTGACATTTTTTTGTGTGGGAATCGTATGTTCGACTTTAGGGATCTTATTTGAGAAGATTGCGGTTCGACCCGTGCTGAAATCGGAGGGCACGCTCGCTTGGATCATCAGTACGGTCGCTGTGGGGATCGTCATCCGCAATATGGCAAATTCCATTTGGGGCTCAACGCCGCTTCCGTTCCCTTCTTTTTTCAGTCAGGACCCCTTCTTTTTCATGGGTATCGGTATTACTCCCCAGGCAATTTTTACGTTTATCCTGGCGATGGCCATCATCATGTCTCTTGCCTGGTTTCAAGCCCGCACGGTCCTCGGGAAATCCATTCGAGCGGTCGCATTTGACAAAACCTCAGCAGAACTTGTCGGTATCAACACCAGATTGATTATTACCCTGTCCTTTATCATTAGCTTTTGTCTGTCGGGAACTGCGGGTATCCTGATTGCTCCGATGACCTTTGCCTACGCCCAACTTGGATTGCCTCTGGGCATTAAAGGTTTTGCAGCGGTGGCACTCGGCGGAATGGGCAGCGGTCTGGGCGCATTGATCGGTGGTCTGGTTTTAGGAGTTGCGGAGACCCTGGCCAGCGGACTTTTGTGGTCCGGCTTTCATGACACCATCGCGTTAATGTTTCTTATCAGCGTGCTGCTTTTGAAGCCGTCAGGCCTTTTTGGAAAAGCCTTGAGTGCGAGATACTAATGAATTTTAGGAGGTTCATAACCCCGGTCAGGATCGTCGCCTTCGCAGTCATCATTGTGCCCATCCTGATTCGGAATCCCTACTGGCTCAATCTGATTGCACTGCTGGAAATCTACACTCTGGTGAGCCTCGGACTAAGTTTGATTTTAGGCTATGCCGGACAGGCGTTATTGGGACTCGGAGCTGTTTATGGGATCGGTGCATACACTTCTGCAATCCTGATTGTAGACTATAGCTTGCCATTTTACCTGGCGCTTTTGGCCGCCATGGGAGTCGCAGGGGTCGTGGGACTTCTTCTGAGCTTGATTTCTGCCAGACTCCAAGGGTTCTACCTGGCAATGGTGACCATCGCTTTTGCGATCATTTTTGAAAGGGCTCTGGTCAATTTTGAATCCTTAAGTCACGGCGCGGAAGGACTTGTAAATATTCCTCCCGCTTTTTTGGGTTCATGGATATTCTCGCCGATCGAATACTACTATTTGATTGCGGCGGTGCTTATTATGGGAACCTGGATTACATGGAATTTGACAGAATCGGATTTTGGCAGAATTTGTCTTGCGATGCACGGCAATCAATCCACCGCCGGTATTTTGGGAATTAATATATACAAATTAAAGTATCAGGTTTTTTTTATCGGTTGTGTTTTTGCCGGACTCGGGGGAGCCCTGTATGCGCATTTGACCCGATACGTAAGCCCGGACAGCTTTTCCCTTGAAATTTCCTTCTTTTTTTCCCTGGTCGTGATTGTGGGCGGGATGGGGTCATTCTGGGGTCCGTTTCTCGGTGCGGTTGGATTGCTGTTCCTTCCGGAAACGCTGCATGTATTTCAAGAATTCAAATTGCTGGTGTACGGCTTCATACTGCTTATTTGTATTGTAATGCTTCCCAAAGGTCTGGTTAGCCTGCCTGACAGATTTCGAAAAAAAAAGATCCCGGAAGCAAGCCGCGGCTCAGTGAGTATGGAAGGGGGTACCCTTGTCGCTCCTCAAATTTCAATTCAGCACGATAGAGAAATTCTTAGGATTTTGGGTGTCTCCAAATCTTTTGGAGAGCTGACCGCCCTAAATGATGTCAGTCTCAGCATAAAGGAAGGAAGCATCCACGGCTTGATCGGCCCGAATGGCTCGGGCAAAACCACACTTTTAAACACGATCTCCTCGACATACAAACCGGATGGAGGGCAAATCTTTTTCAAAGACCGGGACATTACTTTGTTTCGGCCGCATAAAATAGCAACGCTGGGAATCGGGAGGACATTCCAAAACATTTCCGTATACCCGGAAATGAACGTTCTGGATAATATTTTGGTTGGATTACACAACTTCCAGCCAACAAACACACTTTCGAAGGCCTTCGACCTTCCCAGGGCGCGGCGTCATGAAGAAAGAATTAGAGAATCGGCGCAGAAATTAGCAACCCTAGTCGGACTTAAAGCGCATTTGTCAACACCGGCGGGAGCACTGGGGCATAATCACAAGAGATTTTTGGAAATCGCACGGGCCTTGGGACCTCAACCTTCCCTCATCCTGTTAGATGAACCCGGTGCAGGCCTATCCGGTGAAGAGTTGCTTTTTTTGCACAAATTAATATCCCACATAAGCAATATGGGTATCAGCATTCTGCTCATCGAACACCATGTTGAATTTGTTATCGATGTCTCCGATTTTATTACCGTATTAAATTACGGCGTTAAGATTGCCGATGGATCGCCGGCTGAAATTACAAATAATCAAGCTGTAATCGAAGCCTATCTGGGGATTCAGGAGGACGTCGATGTTTAGATTGGACCATGTCTGGCTGGTTTCAGAAAGCGGTCAAAGAATCTTGAAGGATATTAATCTTCAAATCAACGCCGGCCAGCTGGTGGTTTTGCTGGGTAACAACGGTGCCGGCAAAAGTGACCTGTTGAGCCTTATTTCGGGGATTCTAAAGCCGACCGAAGGAACGGTTAAGTTTAATGACAATGTTATTAATAATTTAGCGCCGAGCAAAATAGTGAGAGCGGGTATTTGTCATGTTCCCGAAGGCAGAAGACTTTTCTTGGATCAGACTGTTGAAGACAACCTGATAATGGGGGCCTACACCAGACTATTTCGTGAGTCAAAGCGCGTCATCTATAAAGAAGTTAAAGAAATTATGGATAAGTTTTCTTTGCTCAAAGAGCACGGACGGCAGCTGGCAGGCACGTTGAGCGCAGGGGAGCTGCAAATTCTCGCAATTGCCAGAGCGCTCATGGCGAAGCCTAAAATTCTCATGCTCGATGAACCCTCTTTGGGTCTGGCGCCCTTAGCGATAAAAGAAGTATTTGACATTATTGTTGAGTTGAAGAACGGGGGTATGGCCATATTGCTTGCCGAACAGATGGCAACTTATGCCATATGGAATTGTGACTATGGGTATGTGCTGCAACGCGGGCGAATTGTTTTAGAAGGAAAAAGGCAGATTCTAGAAGAAAAATCAGGTTTGGTGAAAACCTACCTGGCGTAAATTGATTGTAACACAGCTTCCGGGATAGTACCGACAAGATGTTGGTGTACACGGCAGGCGGCTGCACAATTATCAAGCTTGAATTTATCAGACGAGGAGGTTTGAGAAAGAAATGAAAATTGACAGTTACTCCCATATCATGCCACCCAAGTATGAAGAGGTGCTCCGTAATAAACAACCGCAGAATTTGTTTATCTCCAAATACATTGCCGGTTTCCCGTCATTAACCGATTTGGACCTTCGATTCAGGATTATGGATAAATACGACGGTCTCATGCAGGTACTGGCTTTAGAAGCTTCAGAGTCGTGGGGCCGGCTTAAACCGCAGGATAAAGTTGAATTGGCCAGGATCGCAAATGATGAGATGGCCGAGCTGGTCTTCAAACATCCGGATCGGTTTGTGGCTGCCATTGCCAGCCTGCCGATGAGTGATATCGATGCGGCCCTAAAAGAAGTTGATCGAGCCATAGCCGACCTGAGATTCAGGGGAGTGCAGGTATTTACGGACGTAGACGGCAAGCCGCTGGACTCCCCAGAGTTTATGCCGCTTTACGAAAAGATGGCCTACTATGACCTGCCTATCTTTATTCATCCCCAAAGAGCGCGGACAGTGCCGGACTATCCCGTTGAGAGCGAGTCAAAGTATTTGGTGTCGCGCATATTCGGTTGGCCTTATGAGACGACGGTGGCGATGGCGCGTTTGGTATTTAGCGGCATACTTGAGAAATTCGCCAATCTGAAGGTGATGATTCATCACTGCGGTGCAATGGTACCCTATCTTGCGGATCGGATTGCAGCCCAGACTGAGCATGCTGAAATGCGGATGGGGTATAGATATGAGGCCAACCTCACCCGGCATCCGCTTGACTACTTCCGCATGTTCTACACGGATACGGCGCTATACGGGAATACCCCGGCGCTGATGTGCGGCTATAGCTTCTTTGGCGGTGACCACCTCTTGTTCGGGACGGATATGCCCTATGACAGTCAGCTGGGAGATCGGGCCACCAGACAGGTCATAAATGCCATCGAGCAGATGGATATCCCTGAGGCGGGGAAAAAGAAGGTATTTGAAAATAATGTGAGAAAATTGATGCGTTTACCGGTATGAAACGACTTTGCATGCCGGTGACGCCGCCTTCGGTACCGGTAGCGGTTTATGCGCAATTATGTTTTTTTAATAAAAAGGCAGAATCCTAGAATTTCATCAACACGAGGGCTTTTGAAACAGGTAACTTACTTTGGGAAAATGGAAAAGGAGAAGAAACATGTTTGCGAAACAATGGATCGTATGTGTATCGGTAGTCGTATTACTACTGGGCTTTGGGCTACCCTCTTACGCGGAGGCGGCTGAATCAACAAAACTTAGAATGGTGACATTTGTACCCACAGCATCAAAAACGGTCAGGGCGGCTCTTTGGCTAAGCAAACAAATTCAGGAGCGCAGCGACGGGAAATTTAAAATAGAGATTATCGGCGGACCTGAAGCGATTCCAAGCGATGACCAGCCGTCGGCTGCCAGAAGCGGGGTGTTCGATATGATTCTAAGTCCTCCTGATGAGTCGCTGATACCTGAATCGTTGTGCTTTATTCTCTCGGGCCAGACACCCGCCCGGGAACGCGAAAGTGGTTTTTACGATCTCATGGCTGAAATATATGCGAAGCAAAACATTTTCTATTTGGGCCGGGCGGCCGTCGATAATGAATTCCACATCATGCTGGCAAAGAATCCCATCAAAAAGTTGGAAGATCTGGCCGGGCTGAAGCTGCGCGCCTCGGGGACCACCCTGCCATTGATCAAAGCATTGGGAGCTGCCCCCGTTTCGGTACCCTTGCCGGATGTATTCACTGCCATGGAACGCGGCGTTGTCGATGGAACCATTGGCGTCAAGACCGGGCTTAAAACCTGGGGATTGGCCTCGGTGACGAAATACATGGTCAACGTCCCGCTCTATGGTCAGAACCTGGTAGTTTTAGTGAATTTGGACAGCTGGAATAAGCTGCCTCAGGAATATAAACAGATGATGAAAGATGTCATGGCCGGCATAGAAAAGAATGAGTTGCCCGAGCTTTATGTTCAGCGTTCAGAAGGGGCACTTAAGCTGGCCGTTGACAAGGGCATGCAATTTGTTGAGCTCCCTGCGGCTGATGCCAGGCGGCTTGTCGACATCGCTCAAGAAGTAATCTGGGAAGAAGTTATCAAAAAGTCACCTGAGTATGGACCCAAATTCCGGAAACTCCTGGCTAAGTAGAGCAGTTGGTTGGTGCTGTAGATTCCGCAAGATGTCCTGAGGTGCCTGAGCGCGGATTTGAATATTCACACCTGCGGTCTGTCAAGTCCCCGTCAGGCACCGGGATATCATCTCAAATGACACCAGACCGGGAATAGCAGATAAAAAAGAGGGAACCCTGATGGAAATACTGCGGATAAGCGGGCGTTTATTTGACCGTCTCCTCGATATTCTGATGGTTTTGGCGATTGCGATCCTCATATTCGGCTGGTTGTCCGTCTGTTTTGAAGTCATCATGCGCTATTTTGCCGGGCGACCCCAAATATGGGTGATCGAAACCGTCGAGTACATCCAACTGTATATTTGCTTTCTGGGTGCGGCCTGGCTTCTAAGAGAAGAGGGGCACGTAAAAGTGGATGTGCTGCTAAATTGGCTGAGTCCTAAAAATCAGGCCCTGTTGAATACCATTACATCGGGACTCGCAACGATCCTCTGGCTGATTCTTACCTGGTATACCGGGGGAACCACGTTGAAGGCGTTTCAAAAGGAGCTTTATACCGCCACCATTCTTGAAATTCCCAAAGCGCCTCTGTATGCCATCATGCCGGTGGGCAGTTTTCTGCTCTGCGTTCAGTTTGCAAGAAGAACTTACGGATATCTGATGGACTATAAGCGGCGTTAGAAGAATAAAAAAATAGCAGTTCAAGTCCGAACACGCTGAAAGAGGATGAAGATATTATGGAATGGCCACTGGCACTTCTATTAATCTTGGGCGGTGGGATGGTCCTATTGGCAACCGGCATGCCCGTAGCTTTTGCGCTGCTCCTTATTACGCCTGTGGGCGCAGTTCTGTTCTGGAACGGGGAAGCCGGGCTATACCAGCTTACCACCAGCATGTTTGAGGCCGTATCAACCTTCACCTTGCTTCCGATACCTTTGTTTGTCCTCCTTGGAGAAGTTATGTTTCATTCGGGGATGGCGATGAGAATGATTGATGTATTGGACAAATGGCTCGGGCGTGTACCGGGCCGGTTGGGTTTGTTAACGGTGACAGGGGCAACGCTCTTTTCTACCATGAGCGGCTCTTCCATCGGCACCACCGCCATGCTGGGATCGGTGCTCGTGCCGGAGATGGAGCGGCGGGGTCACAGTAAGGCAATGAGTATAGGCCCGATTATGGGCAGTGGGGGGCTGGCGATGATCATCCCTCCGAGCGGTCTGGCGGTTCTGCTGGCGGCCATCGCTGAGATTTCGATTGCAGACCTTTTAATTGCCGGTATTATTCCGGGGCTGATGATTGCCTCTTTGTACGCTGTTTATATCGTGGGGCGGTGTTGGATTCAGCCTTCTTTAGCGCCTTCATACAACGTTGTCCCAACGCCTATATCAGAGAAATTGGCGGCCACGGTGAAGTATGTACTGCCGCTTGGACTTATTATCTTTCTGGTCTTAGGGCTCATCTTCTTAGGTGTGGCAACACCCTCGGAGGCGGCAGCAATGGGCGCCCTCGGGACGTTCATACTAGCGGCCCTGTATAGAAAATTCACCTTCGCACTGATTAAGAAGTCCTTTACGGGTACCATTCGAATCACGATCATGACATTCATGGCGATTATCGCTGCAAAGTCTTTTAGCCAAATTTTGGCCTCTTCCGGAGCGACTAGAGGCATCGTCGAACTCATGGCGGCCATCCCCCTGATCCCCATTGTGATCGTGATCGTGATGCAGCTTATATTAATTGCTTTGGGTATGTTTATGGGTTCAGTGCCCATGATACTGATCACGATTCCCATATTTTTTCCGATTATCAATCTATTAGGCCTGAACGAAATCTGGTTCGCCCTATTGATGTTGATCAATATGGAAATGGCGATGACGACCCCGCCCTTTGGCATGATCCTGTTTGTGATGAAAGGGGTATCCCCTTCAGGGACGACCATGGCAGACATTTACAAGGCCGGATTTCCCTTTCTCATCTGTGACTTTATAGTGATGCTCTTGATCATCATCTTTCCGGCATTGGCTCTCTGGCTGCCGGGCTTTATGTGATCGCTCACAAGGGCAAACACCGGAAAGCACTAGGTGTATCTGAGGGAGCGCGCCTCTGAAGCGGCAGCGCAAAAGATGGCTGCTTTAAAGATAGGCACGGGGTTGCCTTATGGAATGGATGCACTATCCGTTTTTGGCGAAACCACTATGTTTTCATTAACAGAGAGGGGGTATGGTAGGAATTTCATCAGCGCGAGGGGTTTGGGAACAAACAACTTATTATGGAAAAATGGAAAAGGAGAAGATAAATGGCTACGAAGAAATGGATCGTATGTGTATCGACAGTATTATTGCTTTTAAGCTTTGGGCTACCCTCATATGCGGAGTCGAAGGGGTCAACAACGCTTAGGATGGTGACATTTGTACCAATAAGATCTCAGTCGACCCGGGCTTCTTTTTTGTTAAGCAAACAAATTCAGGAGCGCAGCGGAGGGCAACTTAAAATAGAGATTGTCGGCGGACCCGAGGCGATCCCCAGCGTTGACCAGCCGTCGGCTGTCAGAAGCGGGGTGTTCGATATGATTCTAAGTCCTCCGGATGCGTCGTTGATACCCGAATCTTTGTGTTTTATTCTCTCGGGCCAGACACCCGCCCAGGAACGCGAGAGTGGTTTTTACGATCTCATGGCTGAAATATACAGCAAGCAAAACGTTTTCTATTTAGGCCGGGCGGCCGTCGATAATGAGTTCCATATCATGCTGGCAAAGAATCGCGTCGAAAAGCTGGAAGATCTGGCCGGGCTGAAGCTCAGTGCCTTCGGGGCCACACTGCCATTGATCAAAGCATTGGGCGCTGTCCCTGTTTCGGTACCTTTTCATGATGTATTCACTGCCATGGAGCGTGGCGTTGTAGATGGAATCATCGACGTCAAGACAGGGCTTAAAACCTGGGGATTGGCCGCGGTGGTAAAATACATGGTCAACGTCCCGATCTATGGCCAGAACCTGGTGATTTTAGTGAACCTGGACAGCTGGAATAAGCTGCCGCAGGAACACAAGCAGATGATGATAGATATCATGGCCGGTATAGAAAATAACGAGTTACTCGAGCTTTATGTCAAGCGTTCAAAAGGGGCACTTAAGCTGGCCGTCGACAAGGGCATGCAGTTTATTGAATTGCCTGCGGCTGATGCCAAGCGGCTTGCCGACCTCGCTCACGAAGTCATCTGGGAAGAAGTTATCAAAAAGTCACCTGAGTATGGACCCAAATTGCGGAAACTCCTGGCAAAGTAGAGCAGCCGGGTGGTGCTGTAGACGCCGCAAGGCGTCCTGAGATGCCCAAGCGGGGATTTGACTATTCACATAAGCGGACTGTCAAGTCCCCGGTCAAAACCGGGTTGTCATCTCAATGGATGCATTAATTAGAATTGCAGTTTTTTATCTGCTAATCCGTTGGTCGGGATTGGCTTTCGATTCAGGTGAATTCTTCTCGCGTCACGCTTTGAGATCATTTGGCCCTGATCAGCGGCGAAAATTTTCCACGGGCCGTCAAGATGGGCTCCTGACGCCTGACGCTGAGCGTTTCGGCCTGTTTCCATAATTCAATGGCCTGGCGTCCGGCGCCGCGGCGTTTTAAAGCTTCCAAAACCGTTTCGATGACCTGGGATTCATCGTTGAGCTGAATCCTGGGACTCACCAGCAGGCTCAGGCGCGTAAGGCCCTGCTGATTCTCTTCCTCCAGCAGCTGATAGTCCATGGGGCTGCCCCCGAATCGTGAAGGCAATACCTCTTCCAAAATGTGCAGCATGTCACTTCCGACGAGCGTAACCCCTTCACCGGTCAGCTTGCGAAAACTGCGGACGTTTCGCATATGTTCGGTATATCCATAGGTCTCAAAGGGACACCCGCATGCGCGCGTTTCAATTATGCCATAGTCATCGCTTTCTACGTTCAGCAAAAGCTTGGGTGCGGCGGGAAGTAGCGACGTATAATTAAACGCATCAACGCGGGTCTCCGTGCCGGGTACCTTACGGGGATATTGAATAAGGGCCAGGGAATCCTTGATGAAGTGTAGATCGTTTTCATCAATTGGTTTCGCACAGCCAAGTCCCACGGCACCGGCTTCCGTAAAGAAATATTGAGGAACCCATTTCGCACCCGAACGATTTATCAGCCGCACTTTGGTCGGCGAAGGCGGTTCTCCCCCGCCCATAATCGTTACATTGGCGAGGTCCAAGCCTTCCTCAACCGCAGCCGTGCATACCCGCAAAGCCTGACTGACGTGAGTGGCGATCAGGCACGACCCGTAATCTGCAACCATGTCGGCCAAACATCGGGCAACAATAGCAGCCTGATCAAGACTTACCGGCTGCGGCCAGGGAATCGGCGCTCCGGAAAGCCGCCCCGCGATAACAGTCCAACGGGTCGCAAGGCGATACTTCAAAGGGGGTTTCAGATCACGATCCGAAACCATGGAGAACCACTTTAACGGAACTTTTCCGTAGCGTGAAAACAGCAAGGTAGCCGTAATTCCGGTGGGATCCGGGAGGGTGCCGAACCAAATTACATACGGGGCGTTCAGGGCGCCATGGATATGGTGTTCCAAGAGCAAATGCGGTGAATCTGCCGCAATATATTCGAGGTCAATTCTTACCCTGGTGCCCGATCCGGTTGTTCCGCCGGTGGTGGCTTCGTAATGCCGGCTCAAATACGGGTTGTCGAACTGCCCGGGCTTTATATGGAAAACTTTTCCGTCACGAACGATGGGCTTGCGACCCTTGAATTCCTCGAAGGTAACGTATACGCCGGCCTCCCGCAATTTACGCAGAGAGCCTTCCAACCCTTTGTCCCGGATCATGTTACGGATGTCTCCCGGCTCGCAGCGGGCTGTTTGCAGCAGCGGCAGATACGGGCTTTGGGGATAGCCAAAGATCCCCCGTTCCATCAGGCGCAGGAAATTAGATTCTCTTTCAGCCAGGCGTTGTCGGACAATGGCCTCGGCCTCTGCCAGTGTAAGCTTTTGACGCAGAAATTTACGCAACCCCAGGGCAAAACGCCCGTACGCATTTAAATTGGCAAGAATTTTATTCATCGGTCTCCCGGTTTTAATATGCAATAATTATACAAAGGTCTGAACGACGGATATATTCATATTATTTTTCAATAGTTATATGATTATCCGGTCATAAGTAGAAATGAATACAACCGAATTAGATGGGCATATACCCAAATTGCCGGGATAATACCCGTTCTCACCGGTGCATTTTGTCTTTCCTGCCCGGTTGGCAATGGGCATGCACCTCCGCTTTCCGCCGTTTAGGCAGGATGTATAATTCATACCGATTAAGAAAGCATTGACCGAATGGCTTGTTCATGCCAAATATGATCAGAATCGTTAGATGACTTGAGTGAATCAATCCCGGACGCCTTTCGAATCCGGACTGAAACTAAAACCGTTAAAGGGATTAAAAATATGTGATCCCGAAAGGAGGTTAAGATGAAACCCAAATCCGGTTTTAAAATTTCGCGGCAACGGTGCGCACTGGTTAGCATTGCCGTTGCGGCCATAATCTTGCAGTTAGGTGTGCCAGCGTGGGCCGCAGAGACGATAGCACCTTCCGGGGTTTGGTTATCGGCCGAGCCGGTTGGGAGAACGATGGCGCAGATGATGGCGGATGAAGCCAATAATGCGCAATTGATCACAGAATTATATAACGGCGCGCCAATACGATTCAGACCCACAGTGGGTGATGCGGCGTATGATGCCCATAAGGCGAAGTTAACCGCACAAAGGGGGTTGGGCCCACAAGAAGAGACCAGGGATCCGGTCCAGCTTCCACTTGCGCCACCGGTTGTGGCTGCCAACTGGGAAGGGCTTGACATGGATGAGTCCGGATTGCTCTTTCCGTCCGACACTCACGGTGCGATGGGGCGCGGATACTTCATGGAAATTGTCAACTCCCACCTTGCCGTCTGGCGAACACGCACCCAGGCTCAATTATTTAGTGCATCCCTGGCGAGTTTTTTCGGTTATTTCAATCAAACCTTATTTGATCCACGCGCCATGTTCGACAAAACGTGGAAACGTTGGATAGTTACGGCCGACGCATTCCCTGAAAATGACACAAGGCAACTGCATTTCATCGCTGTTTCTAAAAGTGAAAACCCGATGGGGGCTTACTGGATCTACGCCATCGACATGAATGTTTTTAATGACCCGGATTTCTTCTGGGATTTTCCGCAGCTGGGCCAGGACCAGGATGCCATCATTGTGACGGCCAACGTCTTTGATGCCGGTTTCAGCGCCTGGATGTTTGCAATCGCAAAAGCGCTCCTTTACAATGGCGTGACTTTTAGTGTGCCACTTTATACCGGGCTGTGCGGCACGCTGGCACCGCCCGTGGTGCTCGATCAGAATCCCAATGCCTACCTGATATGCGCCCCGGCTTACCTTTCACCGGGCGGTACTGCGATGACCAAATACACGCTGAGCAACGCCAGCACACCAGGAGGCCAGACCCTGACCGCCAGCACCATTCACAGCGATGTAACCTACCTCATACCGCCCGATGCGCCGCAACCCGTGGTGGGATACGCACTTGACACGTTGGACGCGCGCTTCGGCAATTGGAGCACACAGATCGGCGACGCGCTTTATAACACCCACTGTATCGGAACGGGTGCCGGAGCATTTGCAGTTAACCGGTGGTATGAGTTTGACACCGTCAACGACACAGTGGTTAATGCAGATTTCTTTTGGGCGACTTCCAATTCCAATGACTTTATGCCCCATATCGCGGCCAACACCGAAGGAGATATTTTCGTGGTATGGACGGCCGTGGATCCCGATCCGCTGCCGCCGGTCGGGGATGGTTTTCACGCTCAGATGCGCATCTCCGGTAAGGAAGCTGCCGACCTCGATAACTTTTTAGGTCCGGGAGCGGTGGTTGTCACAAGCCCCACGTGGTCCAGTTTGCAGGACAGCGTCGGACGCTTTCGCTGGGGGGATTACCAATCTGTAGACGTGTACGCCGGGCCGGGCTGGGGAGATCCAAATGTCGCTTTTGCCGTGGGTCAAAAGATTAAAAGCAATACCAGATGGGGTTCCCATATTTCCAGAATCAGGTTTCCCTAATATTGACGTATCAACAGGTTTGAAAACCGATGAAAATCTATCATCCGGCAGCAGGTCAATTGCTGGTTGTGTTCGTTCTGATTTTCACAAACACAAACAGTTGTGGGGGCCATGACCGTCGCATTGCAACAAAGAACGATTTTGTGAAAGCGGCTGCCCAGACCGGTATCCTCACAGGCAAGGTCATCTATGGCCCCCCATCTCCCGTTCAAAAATGGGGTGATCCGTTACCTGAAAAATCCGGCCGAATTGCATCCGGCGTTAGGGTTATCATCATGAATTCAGCCGGTGAGGTAGTTGACGCTGCCGTCACGGATGCAAACGGTGAATACCTTTTCGATCTCCCGCCGGGTAGCTACCGGATTTCATTAGATCTTCCGGCGGGTGCCGGATTTTCAAAGGAATTACCGGCCGCCGTCACCATCACAGAAGGGCAGATAACGGACTACGATATTCAGATCGATAGAGGTATCCGCTAGTATCTAGAAGTGGTATTAAGACCCCATCTAATGTCCGATAGCTGCTTTGTCCCGCGAATTGAAATACTCACGTACTTACGTGTACGCTCCGTTTTCAATTCGTGGGACGCCTTGATGCATACCTTAATTTTTTAAGATTAGATACGTAATCCCGCTTCAGCGGGGCTCTCGAACATAATCTGATGTTTTGAAACCACTTCGAGGCAGACCGCGATGAAAAAAATAATCACATATGGCAAAAAACTTTTCATTCTTTACCCCGCTTCTCTTTTCCATTCCGATCAAATTATAAATACTCAAGTTTCACACTCCGCTTTTACGGCCGAGAATTTATTCCTACTTGAGGTGTAAATTGGGCAGGCCGTGTCATTTTCTTCCAGCCGATATGAATCTATCCAGTGGTGGTGTGACCCACTATTTGGGATAGGCGTAATAACAGATAAATTAAGAAGAGCCGTACCATCTATCCCAAATAGTGAGTCACAAGGAGCAGATGGTGGCACGCACCCACATATCGTCTTCCAGAAAATAACACGGCCTGCCCAATTCACATCTAATTTTAAATTTAAACCCCAAAGCTTATGGCATTTTTGCGAACGGGGGCTGCGAAACTTGAGTAAATGGTTTCAACGGATGCAATGATCTAGGCATTTTTTTCCCAATACGTCATTTAAGCGGAATGAATCGTCCTAGTTTTTAGCTAAAGGGTAGGCGCAATCATACTGATACTGTTTCTAACTAACAGTAAATACGGGAAAAATGATTTTCGGCATGCCAATTGCACTCCGAAGCCGCATGTCTCTAATATAAACGCCTGTATCGCATTATCCATTTTTTCAAAATTTTAAGGAGGTCACAAAATGAAAATTGAAAGCATTCAACCTTCGATTCAGAACTACCCAAAAGCGCCTGAAAAAGCCAATGATGCCGAAGCCACCGAGGTGCCCTTTCGATCGACATTGGACCAGGAAGCGTATTTGAAAGCCAAAGAAAGAACCCATTTAGGCGATGAAGATTCGCACAAGGATCCAGTATCGGTGAATCAAGCTCCTGAAAAACACAACCAGAGCGATGGCATCGAGGTGCCCTTTCGATCGACATTGGACCAGGACGCGTATTTGAAAGCCAAGGAAAGAACCCTTTTCGGCGATGAAGATTCGCGCAAAGGCCCGGTTTCGGATCCGGAATTATACAAAAGATTTAAGCTTACGATCTAATGTTATGAGTTCGGGGCGTCTTTTTAGCCCAATATCCTAAGGTGCGATTTTAACCAGACAGATTTTCTCGAACGCTGCGCATGATAAATTTTATATTGCCGATCAGATATCGTTTCCACATTCTTCCGGGTTCCAGCAGTAATCGAAAAATCCATTCCAGGCCTGAATCCAGCATCCATCGAGGCGCCCGCGTCACGCGTCCGCTAAGGTAGTCAAAAAGCGCGCCGACTCCGATGCATACCGGTACATTCAGACGATCCAGATGCCCGGCGATCCACTGTTCTTGCCTGGGATTGCCCATGGCGACCAATAATATGTCTGATGCGGTTGCATTTATGGTGTCTATTATCCCAGCGCTCTGATCATCGTCGAAATACCCATGATGGTGCCCGGTAACGACGACATCCGGAACCAGAGACTCCAGGTTTTTGCGTGCGGCTTCGGCGACGCCCGGTTCTGATCCCAGGAAAAAAAAGCGGTAGCCCTTCTGCGATGTGTAGCGGCAAAAATCAGGCACAAAATCGGTGCCCACAAAATTGTGCCCGGGCGCCATTCCTTTGCGTTTGACCGCCCAGGAGACACCCGTACCATCGCGCAATACGAGGGCCGCGGCGTTCAATACGCTTTTGTATTCTTCTTGTTCATAGGCAAGATTTAAGGTGTGCGCATTTGCCAATACCACAAGTTTCGGTGTTTTATCAGACACCAGATTCTCAATTAACATGACCCCTTCATCGAGGGTGCCCAGGGTAATCGGAATGTCAAATATGCTTGTTTTTTGTCCCATCTCTTGAATAGCGGTACCAGAGGTGCGGGCTTTTAACACCCGCTGATAAAGTTTTAAAACTGTAAAAAGTGCTTACAACAATAAGTGAGCTAAAGTGACAAGTGAACTAAAGTGACTAAAGTTAAGGAATTCTGCCCGTCGAGAGCCTCCCTTCGAGAGCCTCAGGGTCTAACGACTGGGTCGAACGACCTATTTTATTAAAAGATGGAGCGCGAGCGACGCCATAACTTTAGGCACTTTAGCTCATTTTAGGCATTTTAGGCACCTCTAACTTTAGAGCACCTTAGGAACTTTTTTTCTCTGCCTTCCAAGATGAGCTGCTAATTTAGAGATAGCTTCTAGTAATTGAGCACTTCTTGATAAACGTATTCTATTTGCCTGGCGTGACGCTGCCCATTCATCTCTCTGAACATTTTTTCCCGGGCGCTTTGCCTGACATCCTGTAGCAAAACAGGATCTTTAAGCAGCTGTATTATTTTATTTGATAGCTGATCGGAATCGCCGGGTTCAACCAAGAATCCATCCTTCCCATCGACAATGATTTCGGGGATACCCTCTACCCTTGAGGCAATTACGGCAACACCCATGGCCATGGCTTCAAGAATGACCATGGGAAGTCCTTCACCAAAAAGAGACGGCAAAACCATCAGGTCAGATTGACTGAGTATTTCAGGGACATCATCCCTGAATCCGGCAAATGCAACTTTCGATTCCAGGCCGAGTTCAGTCGTCAACCTTCGCAGGCGGTTGCCATAATCCGGGTCTTCCGATATATCATCACTTCCCACGAGCAACAGGTGCGTGTCGGGAAAATACTGCAAAACCTTTTTCATCGCCTTAATCAAGACCTCAACGCCTTTGCGCGGCCTCAAAAGAGCCACTAATACCAGTAGAAAAGCATTTTGCGGCATATGGTATTCCTGCCTGATATTCGGCTTGCTGCCGGTGTGTCGGATTGACAATTTTAGCGAATCCAAATCGGGCACGTTGTGAACCGTTAGGATTTTACGTGGCGCTAAACCCCGCTGAATCATTTCTTTTCGCAAACTGTGACTTACGGCAATGTACCTGGCAGCGATAGGCCGGGTCATGCGATCGATGGTTTCATTAATCCTGCCCCTTCTCAAATCGGCAAAATCTCTTAATATGGGACTGTGCAGATGGGTGACACATTTTCGAAGGGTGCCAACAGCGGCCAGGCGCCCGATTAAATTTGACCGAACGGTATGGGTATGAATGATATCAATGCGTTTTTTTTTAATCAGCCGCATCGTTTTGTACAAAGGAGCGAGAATGTCAGTTTTTGACTTCATGGGGATTAAAAAGTTCGGGATATTTGCTGCGCCGAGCTTTTCGAGTAGAAGCCCTTTCGAAAGGCAGACCACGGAAGGCATAACTTGACTGCGATCAAAGCATTTAGAAAGGGTCAAAACGACCTGTTCCGCACCACCAAAATGCTTCCCCTGAATAATATGTAAAACTCTGATAGGCTTTCTGCGTGTTTTCAACATATCATGGCTATCGCCTGAATGGAGTATACAGATTGCGGTAAAAGGTGTGACGAAATTTTTCTCTTACCCCGGGATATGAGTGACGCATGCTGCATTGCCTGCAGATCCGCAGCGCCCCACTTTTTTGCTGTTTTAAAAAGCGGCGGTGTTTTTCATTCCCCCAGATGGCGTCCAGAGATTCTTCCCGGTCGATGTTTCCCAGAATAAAGCCGGTATAGTTCGGACAGGGGACGACATCGCCTGATGGCGTCAGTGTAACAACGGTGGTACACCAGTGGCAGGGAAGCGGCGGAAATATGCCTTTGCAAAAGGTTTCTGCAGTATAGGGTTCTATATGATAAAGATTTATTTTGAACTTAAGCTCACGTTTTTTCTTCCGCAAACTTTTGAGAGCTGTATTTAAAGCCGGCACCTGTTCTTCGCGCAAAAGATTGGAATGGTCTGATGTGGCGGTAAACAGCGGCGTCGGTGCGGTACCTTCAATGACAGATCTTTCGATGCTTTCCGGGGACACTTCACCAACGATCTGCATTTCAACAAAATCAAGGGGAAAACGTTTAAGATGCGCGATGATGGCATTGATTTCTTCAGCATTTGTTCTGGATACAGTTGTAATGATTCCGATAAGCGGCTTTTTGCGTCCGGAATTCGACCTGGCGCGATAAATGTTCTCGATCACCGCTGTCATGGTCGTGTAGCTTTGCCTGACACCCCGTATACGATTTTGGATTTCCTCGATTCCATCCAGTGAGAAATAAATACGTCCCAGTCCGGCAGAGACAAGTTGGTTTGCTGTTTCAGCATCAAGCAGCAACGCATTGGTTGCGAAAAACGTATCCATTCCCAGGTCCGTGCATTTCTGGATCATCGCAATGGTAACATCTTTTCTTAGGAGGGCATCACCACCAAAAACTTCAACCGTATCAACGCCGGCGCGATGGAGATGATCTATGATTTGAGTCCATCTGGGTACTGCCAGCTCTATTTCTTTTAATTCCGGAGTTCTGCCCTGTGCTCTCTGCCATATATTGCAGGTAATGCAGCGAGACGTGCACCGATAGGTAATGAAAATAATGGAATTGGCCGGTTTGAGCCGCTTTGAATTAATCTCGCGCTTAAACACGTTTTGCCACATTTTCAGGTAGTTCAAAGCCATAGCGGTCCCTATAAAATTATGCGGTAACTTTTCTTAAAAGGGCTCGATGATGTGTTAATTTAAGAATGCGCTTTAACAGGGGCTTAATATCTTTTTCCAAAAAATATAATAGCCTAGCGTAAGGTCTGCGATTGAACACCATAATTTCCTTATGAAATTTTATCTCAGATGTCCAGCGAAGCTTGTGCGGATAAGGACCGCCGCACATATCATAGTGATTGACATTATTTTTAAATAGGCTCCGAACGACTTCAAGATCCAGGACCGACCCAGGTCCGTAGGCACGATAGGCCTCATCGAACGAAGAACGCAGGGCGTAAACAATGTCGTTTTGCCGCACGTGGTATTCGAAAGCAATAAGCCGGTTGCTGAGCCTTAATAGCCATACGTAAACCTTGCCTTCGGGCTCCAGGGCGTATGGGAGTTGCCTAAAAAACATGCGGTTCTGCTCCGAGCTTCCAATGGCTTTTCCCACCTTTGCTTTCCAGCTGCGCGCATCGACATCATAGATCTGCCCCATTAATTCTTTTACTTCCGCCGGGGTATCTGATTTGCTGATCAGGATATCCCCCTGTCTGGATATTTTATTCCGGATGTATCGAATTCTTTTTTTGAATCGTTGGCTTTTGTTGGAATAAAAAGATTCCCAATCCGAATCGGTTCGGAGGAAGGGTGAACTCAAGGAGGGTTTATCAACCCATCTGTTTTTATTTTGATCGCAATACATTTTTATAGAGGCGATCTGTGAGGTCTCAACAGGCATTTTTCGAAGCATTAAAATATCCCAAGCATTTTGGTTCGCGTAAATATAATCAAAAAATGCCGGAATAACCTGATGAATAACGTTTTTAGGGACAACAAATCCACAATGCGGACTCTCATCGTTCTCAATGAAAGATAGAATTTTTGCCGGCAGCCTTAAATGTTGCCCGCTATATAGCATCAAAGGCGCAACACCAAATAGCCGGGTACCTGTTCGGGCGACCAATACCTTCAACAGTTTCCCGTTTCCCCAGGCATCCCAAAAACATTTAAACCATCCATGACTTAGAAATACACTGTCGAAATCATTGTGGTCCAAAAGCGTATTCCAATCATTCTCGAGCGAAACAAAATCTTCAAACTTCGAGACACATTCTATTGACAGATCCTCTATCATTCTAAATTTCCGATTAAGCTGACGGATTTTGGGCATTTAATATATTCTCGAATTAATCCGGCTTCCACTTTCCGCCAGGTACTTCTGATAATGGCAGGCGTTAGCATGGACCGTTGATACAACTTGCCCTTCGGTTCCAAGGGATACCGTCTGATTGAATTGCTTCGAATATCATCGATGGCTTTCAGCACTGAAATCGTACCGAGCTTAACAACTTTAACATAAAGGGTTTCATGATTGTCATCTGCATGTATAACCGGCCGACCCTGACGGATAATGTCGCCATCATCGATGCCGGCAGTTACAAAATGGACCGTATAACCGACATATTCGGGCTCTTGGTTGTAAATCGGCCACAACGTCGTCCAGGTACCCCGATATTTTTGAGAAAGTCCTGAATGCAGGTTTAAAGTGTACGGGGTAATGCTGAGAACGGGTTCTCTAAGCATGGCAGTACCGCACACAGCGATTGCATCCGGCTGCAGGTCTTTCATCCAGTTTACATAATCAGGACTGTTCAGGGTCTCTTTTTCTGCGACGAAAATTGTTGGGCAGTCTTCAGCCCGGTTCAGCTCATATCCCTCCTTTCCGAAACCCATCCGGGAAATTTTTTTTGCCTTTCTGGCATAGTATCTTCGCGTTCCGATCGCGTACAGCTTTCGACCTAAGGCAAGCGGTGATCTTAAATATCGCAAAACGCCCTCAAGATGATTTAACGTCCCGATATTCCGGTGCTGTTGCTCAACAAGAATCCCGACGACATTGGCGTGCTTGACAATTTGATTTGCAAAATACAAATCGGAAGGATCAGGACTGACCAAAACGACTATTCTCGGATTTTTCATTGCTTGGCACAACTCTGTTAAATCTGTGTAATTAACCAAAACAAGCTATGGTGAGTTCGACGAAGTGGTTTCAATCGTTATGTGTGAAGCCTTTTGTTAATACCTGTCTTAATCCCGGATAAGATTCGAAATTAGAACTCAGAAATAGCTGCTTTTGTCCGGTTGTAACCTTATCGCAGGCTAAACGCCCGAGTCGTATCTGGCGGAACACTTTAAAGACATCTTTAATGATTTCCTCACGCGGGATTAAAAATGCGCGGGTTCCTCGCAACGGGAATTTATAGGAAAAGTAGGTATAGTGAATGCCTTTGCGATTAAATACAGCCATCACATCCTCTATCCATCGGAGGGCATCTTCATGACCGCCCCAGGCATTTGCAGCAAATTCTCCAACAAAAAGCGGTCTTTTTATTTTGAGATCGGACAGAATGCCGTTGAAATATTTTTCGATCTGGCCGGCATCCCAATAAATGCCATGATACGTGCCGGGATAGGGTTGGTCCAGCTGAGATCCCTTTCTTCCCTGGCTCGTAAATTGAGCGGGTTTATAAAAATGAACACTTAAAACAATATTAGAATCATCATATTCTCCGCCGAAATTAATATCCTCGGGCTTTCCCAGATTTTTTTCAATGAAGAGCAGATGCTTCTGGTCATGCTTCCTCACTTCTTTAATACATCTTTGATAGAAGCTGTGAAGGGCCTGTTTTGTCGGCGCCATGGGCTCATTAATCAAATCATATCCTGCAATGGCGGGATTGTTCTGATAGCGTTCTGAAATAACCCCCCATAGCGCGACAACCCGATTCTGTAATTCGGTTTGATTCCAGAGGATATGACCGTATTCTTTATTATGATTTAAGCTATTCTGTCCGGCCGCATGCAAATCAAGGATTACATATAATCCCTGCTTTGCGATTTTCATTATGGTATTATCTAAATGCTGAAGTGCCGCCTGGTTATATGTGTAAAGTGCTTTTTCTAACTGCCATAGTCTAAGGCCGATTCTGATCACATTGGCACCCATTGCCTTTATTGCGGTAAGATCTTCTGCGGTACAGTAATATTTTGAAAACTCAATGAAGCAACTGTCTGATTGCATACCGGAACCTTTTGTGGCGTCATATATTCTCTTATCCAAAAAATAAAAGCACTCATAATGGAAGCCTTTCAATCTTATTTCACGATTGGACTGATTTAATATCTTTGCATTGCTTACATGCAGGAATGATAAAGGCGAATTCTGTGCGCTTACCTGATTCGAAGATGGGGTCGTTTGTCCCGCCAATGAACAGCTATCGAATATGACAACATCAATTACAAAGAGAAAAAGAAAAAGCACAAAGATGACCTGCCTCCCAAAATAAAAGTCTGAAATTTCTTTCAAATGAAGCCTATGCTTTGCCCGTAAGTTGAACATAAAGTTCCTCCAATTTGCGAATCGTCTTTTTGATGTCAAATTCAGCATTTACGCGTTCAAAAGCCGCGCGCCCCATTTGTTGTCTTAACCGGGGTGAATCGAGCAAAGCCTGGGCCTTGTTTGCAAATTCTTTAATATCTCCAAATGGGACCAGAAACCCCGTACGATTGTCCACCACGGCTTCGTTGACGCCTTCGACATCAAAGGCGACAATCGGTTTTGTTTTTGCCATGGCTTCAAGTAAGGTAATTGAAAACGCTTCTCCGCCCGAAGAAAATAAAAAGACATCCATGATCTCTAAAAGGTGATGGACATCATTGCGGTATCCCAAAAAGCGGACACGATCATTTAGGCGCATTTTCTGAACCAATGCCTCCAAAGGATCTCTATCAGGACCATCGCCAATGATAATCGTAAAGAACTCGGCCTTCTGTTCGCGCAACCGGGCGAGCGCCTCGAATAAAAGGGGATATTGCTTTTCGGGCGCCAGTCGCCCTACGGTTCCAACGATCGGTACAGCAGAAGGCAAGGCCAGGGATTCTTTCAGGTTGTTTTTAATGTCCGCTTTTTTGGAGATTTTGTCTACATCAATTCCATTGTAGATGAGGGTGATTTTGTCCTGCGGGACTCTTTCCCGGAGGATCAAGCTTTTTCTCATATTCTTTGATATGGCAACGAAATGGTTGATGAAGGGTGTCAGGAGACGATTGGAAAAAACAACGCGGGGTCTGCGTTTTACTGAAGCGCCGACGGTCGTGCCGTGATCCGTATGAATGATCACCGCAGGGAAACTCAATATGGAACAGAGCTTCCCTAAAGGATTTTGTCCATGAACATTAACAATATCAACCTTTTGCCTGCGAATAATCGATATCAATCGTAAGGCTCTGACCCAGTCAAAGCCATTGCGCATGCCCAGAACGCTGACGTCAAAATCTTGCCTGGATATATCATCGGAAACCGTGCCGCCTGAGAAAAGAACTGCTATGGCAACATCAAAAAGACGTTTATCGTGGTATGTGCATAAAGAGAGGACGAACTTTTGCGAGCCGCCAATATCGCCGTAAGGCAGTACGTTTAGGACCTTGAGTCTTTTGTCCATAGTAAAAGCATTACAGGAAAAGATAAGGGGATGGGGGTACGCCTTTTCTTTTCAAAAACAAAGGATTGTTTATAGGCAATTCTTCATATCCAATCTCAGTGGTACAGGCATATTCGAAGCCTTCATCCCGTAATAGATGAATGACACCCTCTGAAATATCATCACTTTTTCCATAAGGATAAGCAAAGGTCGTGACCGGTGTTTGAATTTTTTCTTCGATTAACTTTTTCGAATCAACGACTTCCTGTCTGACGAGATCTAAAGGGATTTTGCCCAGGGTCGGGTGGGACTTGGTATGACTACCGAAAGAAATCCCGTCTCTGGACATATTTTTGACTTCTTCCCAGGATAACATGGCGCGAAAATTCTCAACAGGCCATTGTTTTACTTTACAAAATTTTGCCAATCTACCTAAAATATCCCCGCGTTCTTCATTAGAATAGGATTTTAAATGCGCACTAATGAACTGCAGGATTTTGGCTTGCCCGGAAGCATCCTTTAAAAAGAATTTTTCAACGTTAGGGATCATTTCCGGTGGCAGATCGGTTCGATACAGTGCTTGCCGATCGAAGTTATCAGCGGACTTATATAGGATCCAGGCCAATTTGTCGGGCCACAAAAGCCGAGTTGTGCCAATCACGTCGGTTGTTAAAAAAATCGTAAGGGGAACGTCATATTTTTTTACAACCGGAAATGCATATAAAAAATTATCGCGATAACCATCATCACTGGTCAGAACCACCAAATCCTTTGACGAATTCGTGTTTGAGATTGAGGATCTTAGATTTTTGAGATCGATAATTTCATACCGGTTTTTCAAATATCGAATCTGTCTTTCGAAATCTTCCGGTAAAACAGTCTCCCCCAATAAAGGCGGCGCCTGCGGTCCTATTTTGTGATACAGAAGTATAAATAAACACCGCTTTCCGGCAAGCCTGCGGGCCACAAACTTGAAAAAAGGATAGCCTCCATAAAAGGCGATCGGCCGTATTGTCGTTTTAATCATTTTGCTAAAAGACTTACATATACCCGAGAGATTTGAGTCGTTCGATAACCGACGCGTCGGCTTTTTCCACCTCGATCCGTCCATCTATCTTTTCTATATTCTGCCGATAAAAATCATCCATTCGCTTGAAATAGGTCAGGGCCTTCTCCTTCAGAGTCGAACAGCGGTCATCACCGGGATATAAATTGTGCGATTCCGTTGGGTCTTTCGCCAGATCATAAAATTCATGATCCCCACGGGATGAATGGATAAATTTGAGATCTTGCGTTCGAATGCTGAGCAGGCGGCGATCATATTGATTGAGTTGCGCTTTAAACTTTTCGCGATCAGGTCCGAAAACTTTAACCAATTCTGATATGGCGATACCCTCCTCGCGCTTGCAAGCCGCTTGGCCTGATAAATCATTTCCTTGAACCTGATTCCATATTTTCGGATCATTTTCCTCTAAGAGTGCCAGAATTGTGGGCACAATATCCACATTCTGGACCACCCGCGATACGCTGCCGCGCATACCGGCAGCGGCCGGAAATTTGATCATAAGGGGGATTTTTATAAGCGTATCGTACAGGCACCAGTAATGCGACATTAAACCGTGTTCCCCGATGTTATCCCCGTGATCGGAAAGTATGACTACCATTGTATCGTCAAAAATATGATATTTCTTTAGCGAATGCACAATCTTCTTTATTAAATAGTCGGAATAGCAAATCGAATTATCGTATGCGCCCACTAAAATTTCAAAATCTTGAGACGTCATCGGCGCTCTGTTTAGCATGTAATTTAAATGGTTATGATTGACAAATAACTTCTTTAGGTTAGCTTGCATCGAAAGAAATTTAGTCGCGAAATTTAAGGGCGCACGATACGGAGCGTGGGTTTCCAATAGATGAATATAGGTAAAAAATGGGGTTGACCGGTTCTTTTTGAGCCAGTTTGAAAAATTAGATACAAATTTCCTGCCGCCGGAATCCATAAAAACATCTACGAAACGAGCAGCGGTATTAAATATTTTTTGCTTCTTGCTATTACCGGCATTAATAGTTCCCTGGTAGAGACGATTAATACCGGGAGGCAAAATATCATTGAGGAAACGTTTTGATATTTTCCCGCTCAGGGTTTTTATGCGGTCGATTCCGGTAATTGAATAAAAATCATCAAAATAACGATCCAGGCCGGTATAGTCGGAAACATAGATATTTCGGCCGAAGGCGGCACATCGATACCCATTGTTTTTCAGTATTTGCGGAAGCGTGAGTAAAGCGTCATCGAGTTTATCCAGGTCCGCTAAGAGACCATGGCTTGATGTGTACGTCCCGGTAAAAAGTGAGGCGATCGAAGGCATGGTCCAGTAACTGGAAGAAATGGCGTTTTGATAGATACAAAACTCGTCTGCCACGGAAGATAGAAAAGGGGTGGTGTTTCGATCATACCCATAAAACGGCAAATTTTGGGCTCTAACTGCATCCAGCAGGATGATGACAATATTGGGTTTCATAAAAATCTTTGGATATGATTAGTAAATGTTTGTTGGCATTATTTCCAGAAGGATAAATCCCTTCCCAGTAATGAAGAGATTTTTTGAATATCTTCAAAAAAAGTATTGTTTAAATCGGATCTTAAATCAGAATCTATCTTCTGGAGGACTATATCATCTTTTGTATTTAATTTCTTGAACCATCTGTCAATTCCTTTTTCTTTTAGTTTTTCGACGACAGAAAATAATCTAAACTGTCGAAAAATACCTCTTACCGATAGCATAAAATATTCAGCGGATCTGGACTTTGGAATTCTGGAGACATGAATTTTTGTGTATAAATTAGCCGGCACGAAATTGATATCTATGTTCAAAAAACGATAAATACTCTGCAGGAAAGCGGATGCGTCATCGATTAAATCGTCATAAATCAAAATTAATATTTGCCCGCGATCGAAGCGCTCTAAAAATTTTTTTATATGTTTATAATAAAAAGCATCTTCAATAAGAGATGAATCTTCTTTTAAGGCATCCTCAAAAGAGCGATCATATCTTTGTCGATTCACCCTGTACAGATACCTTGAATATATTTGATCGACTGGATTTCTCAGCGATATAATAAGTCGAGCGTCGGGAACGGTTCGGTAGATACGCTCAGGTACCTGATCATAACTTAGATAGGTCGGTGAATATTCGCCGGTCTTTTTATTTTTATCACAACCGCTAAAAAATTTTTCATACCATCCAATTCCGTTGTGGTAATGATAGTTAAAAAAATTGACTTCTTTTTCCGGAGATATATCAACTTCCGGATGCGCCTTTAACATCTCGTAAATCCAGGTGGTGCCGCTTCTTTGGGCACCGATGCCGATTATGCTGGGCAACAATTGTTTCCCTCTAGTTTGTATTTTTACTGATGATGGCTTCGCTGTATCAAAATGGGCGACGAATCATTTTTTTAGCCTCAAAAATAGATTTAAGCTCCGCACCATCGCTGCTATAAAAAAAGGCATCATCTTGCGTATGCATTCCTTCCAGGTCTGTTTGGCCAAACACCTCCGAACTGCTTACTTTTCCCTTGAGATCGTAGCCCGGGTTAGATAGGACCACCAAATCCGGTGCTGCTGATAGATAGGGGCCATGAAACAACTCCTCTTTGAAGTGAACTTTTTTGACGACCGGGTCCCCGGAATCAGATTTTAAAGCTTCCAGGCCGGTTTTGAGCTCCTGGCGTAATTGATCATAGTCTGAGCTGGCGACCGTCCCGAGGGGATATCTGGATTCTTGATTAATATATAGGCGTGACGGATCGAGGGCAAAAACCCTTGACCCGGAGCCAATATCCATTATCGTTTCCGGCGGATTTTTCTGGAATTTAAGATATCCATTCTCCTCAAGCCAGCGGTTGAGATACACTTCTTTAATAATTTTACAGAAACCGTGGTCAGAAAGCATATAGAATTTTTTAAAATCCAGATTGGACGTGCCCGCATTTATGAAGCGGTCGTATAATTGTCCGATGAAATCATCCAGCTTTGTAAAGTAATCCAGAAATGCCTGGTGGTAAGGGTGATCTTCCTGCTCATAGGCGGTCCATAAAAAATGCATCAGGCGGTCTGTACCGGTGATGACGACAATGAACAGATCCCAGTCGACCTCTTGCCAAAGTAGATCTACTGCGCGTTGCCGCCCGGCGAGGGTGGCATCCAAATCGTTGAACAAAAGCTCGGGATCATGCCGCGCTTTGGCGGTGTCGATATCAATACGATAGCCAAGCTCGTTTAACTTAGGGACCAACGCCCGCGGGGATACGGCTTTGTTGATGTCAATGGCCACAAAGCCGGATATCAAGGCACCGTTAATTTCTCTGGCCGGATATGTGGCCGGCATATTTATGATGACGGATTTTTTTCCATTTTGGGCAATTTCATCCCATAATGGCAGGGCTTTAATATCTAAATAGTTGGGGAAAAACATGTTATAGGTACCGGGTTCGAGATCGATGAACCCGTAAATTCCGTGTTCTCCGGATTGCTTGCCGGTCATAAAAGATGACCAGGATACGGAAGATATTTCCGGAATACTTACGCTCATCTGCCCGAAGTAACCGTTATCGAAGATAGAGCTCATATTCGGTATGATGCCGGACTTCCTTAAATTTGCGAGCAGAGAAAAGGGGACGCCGTCCAGGCCCACAACGACCGATTTGGGTTTAAAATTATTTTTGGATTTTTTAAAAATACCCATGAAATGCCTTTATAGTTTACAGGGATTACATATAACCCAGATCACGCAGCTTCTCCATGACCTGTTCCTTGGCCTGACCGCGACCTGCGCGTTCGGTCGTGTTTTCCAGGTCCTGCTCCCATGCCGGAATATCCGAGTTTTTAAAGGTTGATCCTTTGGCACCCAGAGACCGGTAACCCTGACAATAGAGCGAGCAGTAAGGTATTTTATTGGCGTGGATGGTATCCCAGATGTCTCTTTCTTTGAAGTGTAGAATCGGATGAATCCGGATATGCTCCGGATTTGCTCTGGGGCTGAAGGCCTGCTCTTTTACCCTGGCTTGCTGTTCATCCCACCGAATGGCTGTTGAAAGCGCTTTGACGGCCTTATCCTCCAGAAAAACATTCATCGCCACCGTTTTCATGAGATGATTGCCCACAAAGGATTCGGGTTCGAAGGGGAAAGATTCATCGTTAAACTCAAGTTTCGCCACTTCGGCGCGATTTCTTGGGTTTAAATCCGCCACCCGAATTAAGTCGCCCATTTTTTCTGCTTTTGCGCTGACATCGGTATTTTTAACCACCGCCACCTCAACGTTCCACAGATTTTTGACCTGCTCTACCAGCTCCCAAATCTCCTCAAAGACGGAGCCTTCGTCGATAAACATGGTTTTGGGCAGCGGTTTTCCCAACGCCCTGCAGGCTTCTCGATAGAGCCACAGCATGGTTGTGCTGTCTTTGCCTCCGGTCCAGGCCACATATAGTGCATCTTGTGAAAAGCGCTCCAAACCTTCGGCGATGACCGATTTGGCATGCTCGATTTTCTCAGTAAGACTTAACTCGGTTAAGCGTTTTATTTCGTCGGGCTCCATTAAAATCCTCCTGTATCTATATTCGCTGCGACCCCAGATGCGCAATCGCTGCCTGATGTGTCCGTTGTGTGTTTCATTGCAAAGCCGCTAAACCATGCGGCGCAATTGAAATATCTTCCGAATATTGAAAAAAATCCAATAGGATTTCTTTTTCATAATCGATTTCGATTATCGTCGCCGGTGAAAAGCCGATTAAAGCCCTGTTTTGAGCAAGCAGATGGAAACCGCGAACAAAAAGGGTGGCGGCCGCCTTCTGTCCCGAAAGAAATCCACCGATCTTTCCAATCGGTCTGGCGAAGCGGAAATATTCAAAAAATCTCAATAAATTATAATTAGGCCCACCGGATTTTTTATAAATATCGGCGACTTCTTTAAATTTTAAAAGATTAATCGCTTTTACGAGTGAACCCTTCTGATTGTAGATTAAAAGCTTTCTTTTCCTCGTGTGGATTGTAAATATCAGATTATTTGAAACAACTAAATTATGAAACCCAAAGTCTCCTTTGTTTTCGATTGTAATTTTTTGGTCGCTAAGGTTATAAACCAGGCCGCGCCTGCCAAACAGGGCAAAAAGTTTACCGTCTTCTTGCGCCACCGCATTTAGGTGGAGATGGCTTTTGCTGGCAAGATGTTTGCCATTCAAAAACCGCAGGCGATTATCAACGGATTTATCTATCGATAAGGGCGCAATGTCCAAATGCTTTTGCAAAAAATCATTTTCTCTTGGCCACCAGCTTTCCTGCAGAACGCCGTCGGTGTCCACACAAATCACGCCGTCAATAGCGGTAGCGGACACGCAAATAAGATCTTGCTTTTTGCAGATTTCATGTAATCCGACAAATAAAGGATGTGAAATTTTTCTTTTAAAATTTAGATCCTGATCGTAAATGTGAAGGCTATGGTATGTCGCCACGACTAAATCGCCGCCGCTAAACAATATTCCGCGACCGCCACGGGTATTGCCGCGGGGGTTTGGATCTTCATGGATTTGCGGATCAAATGGAAAAATCGTAATCTTCTGTATAATTTTCTTATTTTTCCAATCCAGTTTTATGAGTTCGCCGCCCTTATCGATGGACGCCCCACGGCTTACAGTTGAAAAATAAACAATCACGGATTTGCCTTTAAAAAATAATTCCTATATTTTTAGTAATTGATGAATTTTGCGCCAACAGCTTTATGACGATTGCGCGATGGTCAATCCTTTTTTTGAGACAGAATTAATTGGTGAATGGCAACGAATAACCCGATTGAAAACCACAAAAAGGTATTGGCATAGTCCATTCTAAATTGGGCATGAACAAGCCACGTGATGATCCCACAGAAAGATCCAATCCCCAGAATCGATAAAAATTGATCTTCTGATTTAAAAAATAGTCCTGCTTTCTTCAAAATTCCGACAAATATAAATATAAAACAAAAAAGGGCCGGCAGACCCGATTCGGCTGCAATTAATAAAAATGTATTATGAACCGGGTAGGGGAATTGATATGACTTATTTTCACGGGTTCGATCATAGCGGTTCATTACGGTTGTATAATTGTTGAGCCCAATGCCGCTGAACGGGTGGTGCGCAATTATATTAAAGGCAACCTTCATCTGCGGAATCCGTCCATAGGCCGCTCCATAATCATCTTCAAAGAGCCTTTTTTGAACATCAACAAACATGCCAATCACAGGAAGTGTGATTAATAAAATGAGCGTCATCGTGAGGACATATGACCTGAACCGACTTTGATATCGTTTTTTGAAAGTTCCATATAACACGATAATGACGGCAGCCGTGAGGGCAACCCAGCCGCCTCTGGACATGGTTAATACTTCGGTTAAACCGCCCAGTATAAATATGATGCCGGCGATCCATCTAAAATTGGATTTTGTCCTGATAAATATGAAACTGAAAATAATGGGCAGCATCAAATTTAGATACATTGCCAATGAATTCGGGCTGCCGATTGTGCCGCCCACCCGGGAAAGGGCTGCGGCACCCGCCAGGGTCGTTCTAAATGCTCTATCGCCCTCACCAAACAGGGTCAGACCCAGCGTACCACCGGTAAAATACTGCAGCGATCCCACCAGAAATTGGATAAGCACGCCGGACAT
>JAQYWI010000217.1 GCA_030145015.1 Desulfobacterales bacterium | reverse complement strand
GCCGGGTAGAAAAAGTCTTCGAGCTGGGTGCCGATATCTATTATCTCTCCAGACATTTTGATCTCCCGGAGGCAAAAAGAATCTGCGGTGACCGCGGGGCGATTATGGGGAATGTCCCTGTTGTAGAAACCCTGTTACGGGGAACACCCCGGGAGGTGGAACGTCAAGCCCTTGAGTGTGCTCAGCGGGCGGGTAAAGGCGGACGATATATCCTGGGAGCCGATTGTACCTCACCAAGAGACACACCGCCTGAAAATATGGCAGCAATCTTTCGAGTCGCTAAAAAATTCATTCTATCCGGTTGAGAAGGGGTGAGGGGTCACAGAATGGGGTCCACAGAATGGGGTCACATCTTGATTAGTGAATAGGGGAAGACGCCCATGCCGGCTCCCCGGTTGAATCCCATCTGCGATGGGGTTGCAGGGCAACATTCAACAGGGCCGGCATGGCGGATTCGCACACAGAAAGCCCTTGCAGGTCTATGCCCGCTAGATATTAACCACCCCGCCGCAAGCGGTCGGGTATGTAAAAGGAATTATCCTATTATATTCCCCCTGACCCTAACCCTCTCCCTCAGGGAGAGGGAACCAGCGGAAACCCCGCCGCAAGCGGATGGGGTATAGAAAAGGGTTCAATAAAGATGGAATCAGCAGCCTACGCGTCTCTCATTTTCAAAACGACTTTAATGGCATCCTCGATCCGTTCGCGCTGATATTTTATGGCGGTCGGCAAGTCCTTAAAAGGAAACGTATGGGTGTGGATGATGGTTGCGTCAAATTTACGTTGGGTCATCAGGGCCATGGCGCGGTGGGTGGCACTGCGGCCTTCCCCGCGAATACCGAAAACGTAAATATTATTGCGAACCAGATGGGCAACATCCACCGGAACCGGCTCAAGCGGAAAGGCTGCCAGACAAATCCGCCCTCCCCTGTTGACCATTTTTGCAGCTTCGTTTAAGGCATTGGAAGCTCCGGAACATTCGAGTACGTAATGTACGCCCTGTCCCCCTGTAATCCGCTGAACAGCTTCAACCGCATCTTCATTGCGGACATTCACCACGTGATCGGCTCCCAGTTTTTTCCCGAGATCCAGACGCGCATCACGCGTGCCGGTCAGAATCACGGGTTCTGCGCCCAGGGCCTTGCCGACGGCAACCCCCATGAGCCCGATGGGTCCCGGTCCGGTTACCGCAAGCCGTTTTCCGGCAATCAATCCCCCCAACGCATCCAGTCCGTACATTGCGGTTCCGGCGGTGACGACCAGAGTGGCCTCTTCGTCACTCATTTGGTCCGGAACGTGCACCAGTGTATTGATATGATTGACGGCATATTCGGCAAATGCGCCGTCGGTTGTAAATCCATTGGCGCGGTGGCCTTTTCTACGCTCCCCATAATTCATGCCGTAGTTTAAGCAGGAGGTGTACATCCCTTCCCGGCAACGCTCGCAGCGCCCGCAGCCGGCGTGAATTTCAACGGTCACGCGATCACCGATACTGAATTCATCAACCCCTTCGCCCAATTTTACGATCGTGCCCATGTATTCATGGCCCGGTGTAAAATTTTTGTTAAAGGGCAGCTCGCCCTCGATCATCGCAGGTAAGCCGTGGTGGAGAATTTCCAAATCCGTACCGCAGATGGCAACGGCATCAACGCGGACCAAAGCTTCAGCCAGGCCGGGCGCGGGTACGGGCTTTTGCGTTAAAGATAGTTCCTGGGGTCCGCCCAGAACCCAGGCCTGCATTGTTGCCGGAATCGGATACGATTTAGGTTGCGCTTTTTGTTGCATTTTTAAACCTCCAAATTTCTAGTGTTACGCCCCGCATGTAATTTAAAGAACACGGATCTATTTTATCAATCTTCTTTTTCAAAAATAAAGTCGATTAAATCCCAAGTTCCAAGCACCAAATTCCAAATAAATCTCAAATCTCAATTTTTCAATGCCCAAAACAGTTTGATATTTTGAATTTGGGTCATTGTAATTTGTTTGTTATTTGTGTTTTGTGATTTGTGTTTTGTGATTTAATAATTTTGATTCCTGGAATTTTCTCACTTAAAGCCAAAATCTTAACTTTCTGTTTTTGCGGCGCTTCTCCTCTTTTTCCAAAGCGGCCACACCAGCGGCCCGAAAAATGAAAATACGGATACAATGATAAAGGTCAGGGAGATCGGATGGGTCACAAAAATTGTGTAATCACCCTGTGAAATGATCAGTGACATCCTGAGATGTTCTTCCAGGTTTGGCCCCAAAATAATGGCCAGCAGCAAGGGGATAACCGGAAATCCAAACTTAATCATGAAATAGCCCAGCAAACCGAAACAGAACATGACGCCGGTGTCAAAAAATGTATTTCGAAGCGCAAAGGTTCCCACAATGCAGAGGATAACGATAATCGGCAACAGCACCCTTTGGGGCACTTTGAGCACCCTGACCCAAAGCTTAATGGTCGAAAACGTGACACACAGGTTCATCAGGTTGGCGATTAAATACGCCCAAAAGACGCTGTATACGAACTGCTGGGATTGCTCGAAAAGCAATGGTCCGGGAATTAATCCGTGGATCATTAAAGCACCCAAAAGGATCGCGGTTATCGGATCGCCCGGTATTCCCAGGGTTAGCATCGGAATCAGCGCACCTCCGGCAACCGCATTGTTGGCTGCCTCGGGGGCGGCAACGCCCTCCGGCTCTCCTTTGCCGTAATTGCTGCTTTTTTTGGAGATCCTTCTGGCATAATCATAACTGAGGAAAACGGCAATCGGCCCGCCTGCTCCCGGAATGGCACCAACGCCCGTACCGATCAAAGATCCGAGCAGCATGGTTTTCAGCATTTTTACGAGGCTGCTGATTTTCGGCAGAACGCCGCTGACCTTTTTTTTATAATCAGGGAAGACTTTGGTCTTGCCGGCGATTCCAGTCAATATCTGCGGGATCGCGAACAGTCCGATCATGGCCGGTAAAAAAGATATTCCGGCCTGAAGTTCAACCTGGCCGAAGGTGAATCGCTGAGTTCCGACCATGGGGTCCAAACCCACCGTCATTATGATGAGTCCGATGACTCCGGAAATGAGCCCCTTGATAACGGATTTTTGTCCGAAACTGCAGATTAACGTCAGTCCCAACAGCACAATCGAAAAAAGTTCCGGTGCTCCGAAACGAAGGGCAGCTCTGGCAATCAGGGGAGCGGCCAATACCAGACAGGTGAGACCGAAAATACCGCCGAAAAATGAGGAACTGACGGCCACTCCCAGGGCCTCACCGGCACGTCCCTTTTGCGCCATGGCATGCCCGTCGATAGCGGTTGCCGACGCGGAGGGGGTGCCGGGGATGTTTAAAAGAATGGCGGACAGTGAGCCGCCGGTCATTCCGGAAGCATAAAGACCCAGCAGAAGGCAAATGGAGGTAACCGCTTCAAGTTTAAATGTTATCGGCAGAAGCAGGACCATCCCGAGCGAAATCGTCAGGCCGGGAGTAGAACCGATGAACAGTCCGAACAGCACCCCGATGAAAGATGCTAAAACATTTTGAAACTGTAGAACATCGATCAGTGCCGCAACAACGCTTGCCCCCATATTGGGTTTCCTTTCTAAAACAGTGTTCCGTGGGGCAGGATAACCCTAAAAACCTTCTGAAAGAAGAGGTAGATGCCCAGTGTGGAAGCAATCGAAAAGAGAGTAATTTCTTTCCATTTTCGGGCGCCGCTGATCAGCATAAGTGCCGCTAAAAAAAATGGCGTAATCGCGATGAAGCCGAACACCTGGATTGCTTTTATATAAACATAGACGAACACGGTTAAAAAAATGACACTGAAACCTTCTTTCAATGAAATGTTCGGATTGGAATTTTCGCGAGTTTCCCGGACAGCGGTCGTAATCAGCAAGCATACGGACAGGCCAAACAGAAGGGTCGCCAGCAGCCACGGCATAAAAGCGCTGCCGAGTGTGTTCGGAAGGTTTCGGGTCGGCAGCTGTGAGGTCAGATACGCATAAAACCCCGTGAAAATGATGATCACAACGGATACAATTATATTTGCCTTCTTCATGCCGCTGGTGCCGCTTTCAGCCGGGGGCTGAAGGGAACACGAACTCCCGTCCAGCCCCCATGCGTTGTTTTTATTTTACCAATCCGCCCATTTTCATGGCTTTGGCTACATTTTCATTTTGAACCGCGATGTATTTTTCGAATTCCGCTGTGCCCATGAAACTGATATTAAACCCTTTCTTTTTGGCTAAACCAACAAATGTCGGGTCCTGAGCCCCCTTCTTAAAGGCGGCTTCCAGCTTGGCAGTGACGGCCGCGGGCGTTCCGGCCGGGACACTGATACCCCTGAAAAGCTCCATGACAATCGGATATCCGAGTTCTTTCATCGTGGGAACTTCCTTGAAGGTCGGATCCCTTTCTGCGGTGCTCATTGCCAGAAGGCGGAATTTACCCCCGAGCACCTGTGGGGCGGCTTCGGGCAGGGGCACACAAATGGCCTCGACTTCGCCGCCAAGCAGGCTCGGTACCCGTCTTTTTGCTCCCAGCGGAACATGAACGACTTGAACTTCAGCGGTCTTTTCCAGCATAACGGCAGTCAAGTGCGTGCCGCTTCCCGTGCCGGCATTTCCGATTTTGATCTTGCCCGGATTTTTCTTGGCATAGCTGATAAATTCCTGAAATGTTTTCCAGGGTGAATCCGTGCGAACCACAATCGGCATGCCCGTGTATCCGATACGGCAGACTTGAGTAAAGGCCGTGTATTTAAAGGGAACATTGCCGATGTTGGTTGAGGTCAGAATCGAAGTTGAATTCCAGCCGACCGTATAGCCATCCGCGGCAGAGCCCTTCAGGGCCGTATACATAATGCCCCCGCCGGCTCCCGGTCGGTTGATCGCAACGACAGATTGGCCGAGGACACCCTCGGTCCCACTGGCCAGCGCCCTTCCCATAAGGTCAGCGGATCCGCCGGCGCCGAATGGAATCAGAAAGCTGATCGGCTTGGTCGGGTATTCATCCGCCGCGACAGCAAAGCTGGCGCTGATGATCAGGGTTAAGGCCGTCGCCAAAATAATAAAAAATGATTTTCCTTTCATTGTTGACACCTCCAATATCCGGTTAGGGTTAAAAACAAAGGAGACCGCTGAGCTTTATCGGATGCTTTTTTATAAGCTTGCCCAGGCTTCTTTGATCACACGTTTGGCATTCGCAATAATCAACTCCGAGCTTTCTTCGGCAAGCAGCGGTCTCACCTCGACACTCAAAACAGGTTTGTCATCCGGGTTCAGCAGATTATGGTCCAGCAGCAACTTGAAATAATCTCTTACATCAGCGGTGTCCAACTCTCCGCCGGGAACACCGAACCGCGGCTGCAGGTCACCGTAAAGGATGTTTTTTCTATCCCGCATGACACAATTGCCGATATGAAAATGCATGGGGTATTTCATGACCAGCGGGATTGCCTCTGCCGGTGTTTCACGCAACAACGGAAAGTGCGAAAGGTCAGAGAGCACACCAAAATTCTTATACTCCTTGTAAACTTCTTCAGCAACATCAGCCGCGTCCTTAAAATGTCCGATCAGAGCTGCTTTATCAATATCACGATCGAATATCTTCAGGTAGAGCTTGATGTCGCCCTGCTGCTGGGCGTATTCGCACCATTCCTTTAACACATCGATAAAAATCTTCTTGGCGTCTTCCCGGGTTTCATCTCCGGGATCCTTGCCGGACAATACCCGCACGCATGAAGCACCGAGTTGGTAGGCCTCGTCGATACCGCGCTTCACATTATCAATCGCCTTTTTGCGCTCAGCCGCATCAAGGGAATTCGGGTTTAGTTTTTGGCCCAGGATTCGCGGTTGGGTCGCATAGCACACCTTCAGGTGAGATACTTCCAGGAGTTTGCTGGCTTCATGGCGGGCCTTGACGTCTTTCATCCAGCCGACTTCGACCGCTGTCCAAAAATCATCTTCGGCAATTTTTCTGAGCGTCTCCACAATCGGTCCCTGACCTGAGACGACCTCAGGAAATGCTTTGAAATGCACTATGCCCAGATGCATATATCGGTAAATCGAAAAATTGTCCATAGGGGCTCCTTTCTTTATGGGTCCTTACAGTCTGTCCAATAACACCGGATAATCTGATAAATCCCTCCCCCTTGAGGGGAGGGGAAACAAGTTATTGGACAGACTGCTTAGAAGTGGTTTCAAAACCCCATCTAGTCAAATTAGATGCAGGCATTTTCCCGGGACTGCACCATATTCAGTCCGGAATGGTCGCGGCAACATAAGCGATCTTGGCCGTGTCCTCGGTCAGATCGGCAATATAATAAGCGTGCCTCAGATCCCTGCCCATGGCCATAATTCCGTGTTCTTTCATCAGGATGCAACATGCCTCCAGATTATTTTTTATCCCATCAATCACGCAGCTTCGAAGCTCGGCAGAGCCCGGGGGAAAGCATTCGACGTAGGGCACATGCTTTAAAATCACCTGGGCCGAAATGGTGGACAGCGGCAAGGGTCGGGCCTTGTTTGAATAGGCGGTGGCATAAGGCGGATGGACATGCGCAATGCCGCCGATATCGGGTTTCAAGCTGTAGGCCGCCAGATGAAAACTGGTCTCTTTCGATCCTTTCAAGCCTTGCGGGGATTCGATGGTATCGCCTGCCAGATTAACAAGGAGGTGTTCTTCGGGCTGAACCTCCTCTAACGAGATACCGGTCGGAGTTATCAGCACGGTATCGGTCTCCGGAAGGCGCAGACTCAGGTTTCCGCCGGTGCCGCCCACCAGATGCCGCCGAAATGCGCGGTGCGAAAATTCGGACAACTGTTTGCGGTATTCATCAATATCGTTCATTGGTTCTCCTAATTGAAAAGGTGCAGAAATCTGCTCACACAGGTATCTGCAAATTCCGGATCATTAATGTGGGCGTCAATTTCCCTGAGCGGAATCCTCGGGTCCAGATTCTGCTTCAAGGCCTTGAGCAGCAGCGCACCCCCCACGGGGTCATATAAGGGTCCCCCTTTACTTCCGTAAATGGAAGAGCCTCTGAGCGGAATCAATACTTCTGTATTTCCCCTGGCCTGGTTTAAACGTTGCGCCATCACTTTGCCGATTTTTGACATTTCCGGGCGTGATGTTTTCACGTTGGCATTATTGGGGTTATGAAAATATGTTTTGCGTTTTCTGAGTCGCGGCGGGATGGATTCTTTGGGCCCGAAGCATAAGTATTCCATCGCGCCCGTGGATACGACCTGGGGGATTCCGCACCGTGCGGCCGCCTGCAGGCGCCCGGGGCGAACCGGCACATATGCGCCGGCGCCAACCACTTCTTCGGTCAATTCATGCGGCGTTAAATCCACCACCCCTTGAAATACCCCATCTTCGATCAGCTCTTCCATGGCCGTGCCTCCGGCACCGGAAGCATGGAACGCAATCACATGAAACCCTTTCTTCCGAAGCGAAGCCGAAATTCGTTGAACCGCTTCTTCCGTGTTCCCCAGGGCACTGATGGCAATATTTTTTTCTTTGCGGTGCAATAAAATTTTCTCGCCTTTTTGAACCATTCCGATCAGAGCCGCTACCGCATTGGTCAGAATCGATCGACTGACAAGATTGGGACCGCCGACCAGATCCGCCACCGAAAACATCACCGCAATATCCTTGTGCCCGATGTAGGGTCGGATGTTACCGGACGCCACGGTAGAGACCAGAAATTTCGGAAATCCAATCGGCAGGCTCTTCATCGCCAGGGACGCAATGGCACTGCCCTGGTTGCCCCCGATGCCGATAACGCCGTCCAATTGATCGGCTTTTAGCAGCGCCTGCAGCGCTTTGATAGCGCCCCGGCCCATTGCCATCATAATTTGGTCGCGTTGCTCTGTGCCGACAAGTTCTGCCAATTTCCAGCCGGCAAGACGGGCGACGCGTTTATTGCTAAAATCAAACCGCACCGACGGCGGTGTCATGGGTCCCACATCGATTACGACCGGATCGACCCCGCGAGCCTTGATCAGGGACGTCATAAAGGAAACTTCCGCCCTTTTGGTGTCACTCGTTGCAATAATGGCGATGTGTTTTTTCGGCATCGGGTGATGTTTCAATCGACGGGTTGCCGGAGCAACCCGCCGATTTTTTTAATTCACTCTCGGAATTAAGCCCTGTTTGTGAACAGCCTGGCTTCATCAGAGATTTTGATGTCAAACGTCTTGACTTCTTCCAAAAAGGCTGCCAGGGCTTTTCCGGCCGCCTTAAAGTATTTCTCGCCTTTTTCCTTGCTGCCCGCAAACGGGTCGCCGATGGTGGCCGTATCACTGTATTCATGATGCTCCATGGGCACCCAGATATTCTCCGATCCCAAAAACATCACATTGCCGGTTCCGTCTTTTTTGGAGAACTTATCTCCCATGAAGGCCGGTGCGTGGGT
>JAQYWI010000416.1 GCA_030145015.1 Desulfobacterales bacterium | reverse complement strand
CCTGACACAGTCTTTGCCATGCCTTTTCCTCAACGCTCACCACAAAAGGCTCTTTACCTATGCAGCTTGAGGTGGTTTGAAGCCTGCTCCTGTAAGCCGGCTCCGAGGGGCCCTCCCTCATCTTTTGTGCAGTTACGCACACTTTATATTAAAAGTGCGCTCGTGGCGCACTTGCAGCTATCACAGGGTTTCCCGAAAACTATATGTTGGAGGTGACACGATTTTGCAGCATAGAAAAACGTGTGATCTATTACATATATCTTTCGCTGACAGTTCATTAAAGCTATCACAAGATTTTATAGAACCAGGTTTCGCTAATCTCCAATCAAGATTCAATTTGGAAATGCGTCCGCTATTGCCCTCTGATTTTTACGGTTTTCATTTTTTACTGTCAACCATGAGCGCGTGCTGCAGTCTTTTTCTGAAAGAAAATCCTTTGATGGCCAAACAGGTCTCGTATAAACACCTCCCGAATATCATTCTCCTTAAGACATAGTATCTTTGCACGGTAAGCTTTACCTCTAAAAAGAGGCGCCAACCACATTTTTATTCGAGGAAGAATTTTTTTCCTATGTGGGGCATACCATGCCTTTTCCCATTCAGTAAGGGTTTTAATGTAATCCAGTCTGCCATCGGATGTCACAAGTAAATCAAAATAAGGTTCAGCGATTCTTTTAATGTGATTGTGATCACGAGGTATCCAGGATCCCGGAAAAAACATTCTAACTGAAGCTAAAACCCGCTCATCGGTTTTATACGGAGCCTGCAATGAGCATCGTTTGTTATCTTCGGCGGTGGGTTCGCGATCGCCCCAAGGAAGATTTTTCCCCCAGGTCATTGTCTGGAGATAAAGTCTTCCCTTATCGACAAGCAAATCGTAACAGGTGCGAAAAAAACAGTCGTAAATTTCATCTCTTTTACCCTCAAAATACTCTTCAACCGAACAGAAATGTTCAAACGAACCAATTGATATAACCACTTCGAATTTGCCTAGTTCTCCCTGCTGTAACTCTTTCCAGTCACGCAGGATCGCATTAAGACTATTCTGCCGGCATACTTCAACTTGCTTGGGAGATAACGAAAGCCCAACACCATAGCCGTCGCGGTCCTTTATGGCTTTTAACATCGGTCCCCAGCCGCATCCTATATCAAGAACTCGGCATCCTGGCTTAAAGCCGGTTCCCTTCAAAATCCATTCATGTTTATCCCTCTGTGCCTGTTCGAGAGATTTACTATAATCTCCATTATAGTAGGCGGCGCTAATATCAGCATGTTCTCCCAAGCTAATACGCCAAAGTTGATCAAGATCGTCATAAGTGAAAATAATGTCTTTTTGCGTTCCCATTGCAAACTCATTTGATTTGTTTTAATAACAGCTTCATTTGACTGGGACCTGGCTTTAAAAACTTTATATTGCAATCAACTTACAACCTCCTTGCCATACGAATGAAGCTCAACTGAGAGTGCCTTTACAATCTCCAAAGTAATGTCATCCATTATGGTAAAGAGATCTGTCATATCTCTATCATATGTCTCTGCCCAAAGATGATGCCCTTTCAGTGCATCAAGTTTGGCTGAATCCTGAAAAAAAGAACGACGCTATCCAGATGCACTGTTTAAAAAAGGCGGTCTAAGCTATGGCTCAGGTGACAACTCCCTTGACACCCGCCGAAGGTCTCGAAGTTTTAGTTACGGTTTTTTGGCAAACGGGAACACGCGCTTCCCATTATGGGGAGTGATCGATAAATGAGGAGCCATTCATTTGGGGTTTGCGCGAATCCATTCAAAAGCCTCTTTTAAATCCGTTGCAACAAAATCAGCGGCGGGATCTTGGGGATACGATTGTTTCTGAGCATCTGTTTGCCGGATTAATCCGACCACAGCCAGGTTTGCGCCCCTGGCGCACAGCAGGTCGGTTTCAAAGCTATTGCCGATATAGGCTGCTTCCGCGGGTTGCACATCCAGCATGGCCAAGGCAATATGCAGCATGCGCGGATCCGGTTTGCGGAAACCGTAGTCAGAGGAGATAATCAGCGCGTCGAAAAAATCTTCCAACCGCATGGCCCTCAATTCCGGGGTACAGAAAATGCGCTGGGCGTCTGAAACGATTCCCAGGCGGTAGCGTTTCTTGAATTCATTCAGCGTCCAGAAGGTGTCTTCATACAGCCGCAGGTGATCGCGGGTGAGGGAGCGGTACAGTTGCGATGTGATCATGGAAAGATAGCGGCCGGTGGTTCTGCCACGTTCCCGCAGAACGGTATCGAAAGCGCGAGCGACATCCACCTCGGGGTGGCGTTCACGGCTTCGGGCAATTTGCTGATTAATTTCAACAAAATATAATTCCTTGAGTTCTTTT
>JAQYWI010000415.1 GCA_030145015.1 Desulfobacterales bacterium | reverse complement strand
TTTCCGGTGATTCCCTTTATCGAAGGTGACGGCATCGGGCCGGACATCTGGCGGGCTGCCCGGCGGGTATTGGATGCGGCGGTTTCGAGTTCTTACGGCAGTGACCGAAAGATACAGTGGCTGGAGGTTCTGGCCGGTGAAAAAGCCTTTAATCAGACGCAAACCTGGCTTCCCGAAGAAACCCTGGAAAAGATCCGGATTCATCGCGTTGCCATAAAAGGGCCTCTGACCACTCCCGTGGGGGAAGGAATCCGGAGTATCAACGTGAGCTTGCGACAGGAGCTGGACCTTTATGCATGTGTTCGGCCAACAAAATATATTACAGGGATTCCAAGCCCCGTGCTCAGGCCTGAGCAGGTTGACATGGTCATTTTCAGAGAAAATACCGAGGATGTTTACATGGGCCTTGAATGGAAAGCCGAGTCTGTAATGGCGAAAAAAATCATCGATCTGGTAAAAACCGAGGATGGAAGGGAAATTCGAGCCGGATCCGGTATCGGGTTGAAACCCATGAGCCGCTTCGGAACCCGACGCCTGGTGAGAATGGCCATCGAGTATGCTCTTGAGCATAAAAAGAAAAGTGTTACCATTGTTCATAAAGGAAATATCATGAAGTTTACCGAAGGCGCGTTTCGAAGCTGGGGATACGAAGTTGCGCGGGAAGAATTCGGGGAATGGATCATTACCGAAGAAGATCTGTGGGAAAAACATGACGGGGAAATTCCTGCGGACAAGATCGTGATCAAGGATCGAATTGCAGATGCCATGTTCCAACAGATTCTTTTGCGTCCCGCAGAGTATGATGTATTGGCCATGCCCAATCTAAACGGCGACTATATGTCCGATGCCCTGTCTGCCATGGTGGGAGGACTGGGTTTGGCGCCGGGAGCAAATATCGGTGACGGCTATGCTCTTTTTGAGGCCACCCATGGCACGGCCCCAAAATATGCGGGACAGGATAAAGTGAATCCCGGATCTTTGATCCTTTCCGGGGCTATGATGCTTGATTATCTTGGCTGGAAAGAGGCTGCAGACCGAGTCAGGGACGGATTGGTCAAAACAGTGGAACAAAAACGAGTCACTTATGATCTGGCGCGGCAGATGGAGGGTGCAGTTGAAGTCAAATGCTCGGAATTCGCAGAGGAAATTATCCGTAATCTTTAAATACGGTACCGAGGAAATTCCGTTTGCCCTTCCGGATCAGGCGGAAATTTTATGGGTAAATGAGCCGGAAACAAGAATAACCGCATCTGAATTTGCTTCAAGGATTCGCGGTGAGCTTGAACGGTTGGATCCGGATGTTACAACAGTTGCCGTGGTACTTGCGGATAAAACCCGGTTGTGCGGTTATCCGGAATTTCTACCGGTGTTGCTGGATACGCTGAAAGGCTTCGGGACACAATGGGATAAAATTACCGTGTTTATCGCCTACGGCACTCACCGGCGCCAGACCCATGAAGAAAGTCTTGCAGCTTACGGTGATACCTATAAGAAACTTGGGTTTGTGCATCACGATTGTCTGGGTAATAATTCCTTTGTAAATCTGGGAAAGACCTCGCGCGCCACCCCGGTGCTTATTCGGCGCGATATTCTTGAAGCCGGTTTTCTTATTACTTTCGGCGCAATTTCACACCATTATTTTGCAGGATACGGCGGCGGGCGAAAGTTGATTTTTCCGGGGCTGGGCCAGAGAGAAGCCATATATCACAACCACGGGCTGTTTTTGGATCAAGAACGTCATATGCTTTCTCCTTTGTGTCAATCCGGTGTATTGGACAAAAATCCGCTGGCAGAGGATTTAGCGGAATATGAAAGATTTTTTCCTGCCGATTTGGCCATTCATGGAATTCTTGATAGTATGGGGAATGTTTGCGATTTATTGCCGGGCGTTGGAACCGATCATTTTCGAAGGGCCTGTGCCGAACATGGGAAAAATTGTGAGATTGTTTGTACCCGGGAATATGATCTGGTCATCGCATCCTGCGGGGGATATCCAAAAGATATCAACTTCATTCAAAGCCATAAGGCCATAGATAATGCCGCAAAATTTGTACGTGACGGCGGCAGGTTGATCGTTCTGGCAGAATGTTTTGACGATGTGGGGTCAACAACCTTTTTACCCTGGTTTAATATGGGCGATTGGGGGAGGGCGTTCAATAAGCTGTCGGAAAATTATGAAGGAAACGGCGGTACCGCACTTTCCATGATGTCAAAATTACAGCGAATCAAGATTTTAATAGTAACGGAATTAAGTGATTCTGTTTGTGAAACCATGGGTGTTGAGAAAATTTCCATGGACCAGGCAAAAATGCATGTGAAACAATCCAGCGGGTCCCTGGCAGCAATACCAAATGCCGGTCTGTTGATTAAACGTCC
>JAQYWI010000216.1 GCA_030145015.1 Desulfobacterales bacterium | reverse complement strand
TTGTGTCTGAAAATGAAATAAACTTAGGCCCAAAAAAATGATGGTGGGCATATTTTGCCGTTTACGATCATGACCGTTCAAAAATGGCAATGGGGGCTAATATTATTATTAAATATAAATACAAATAGTTATACAAAGTATAAACTAAAAGAAACTTTTGCATGATTTTTGCAGCTAAATAGCACATCTGTAATTGCAAGGTGCGATTGCGGCGCTTAATAAGATCAAAATTCAAAGTATATGAATCGAAACCAAGGATGTGACCGATGAAAATTTATGGTGATAATGAAATCTTAAAAGAGAGCTACCCCCAGAAACCGCAAAAAAATGAAAAAACGCCAAATGCGGACTTCAAAAATATTCTGAAGGAGTCTGTCGAAAACTCAACCAAAAATCCATCGAAAATTCAGCCCTCTACCTTAATGGATCCGATATCGGCGATTCGTTTCAATCCGTTATCCGCCCAGGATAAAAACATAACAGTTGAGCGTGTTGATAACCTTTTAAATTTACTCGATAATTATCGTCGACAGCTGAGCAATCCGCAGGTCACCTTAAGAACACTTGAACCGATGATGAACACGATTGCGAGAGAAAAGGATCAATTGTCGGGGTTGCTGGATTCTATGCCGAATGATGACGGGCTCAAACATATACTCAATCAAACCTTGATTACCGCATCCCTGGAAGTCATAAAATTTAACCGGGGCGATTATATCACTTCGTAACATCGCCGCAGGCGCCCCTGATGCTTGAATCCGGCATTCATCACAATCCGCATCTAAAACAAATTCAGACCTATATTGACCGGTTGCCCAGCCTTTCGACTACGGCGGCCAAGGTCTTAGAGACCTGCAACAATCCTGAAGCTTCACCCAATGACCTGAATCGCCTGATTTCATTGGACCTGGTGCTGACCGGTCAAGTTTTGAAACTGATTAATTCCGCCTATTATTCGCTTCCCCATCCCATCTCGTCACTCACCCGCGCCATCATCATGCTCGGTATCAACACCGTAAAAAATCTGGTGCTGAGTTTTGCCATCCTTCAGCATATGCGCAATAAACGCACGTTTGCGGCCTTATGCGTTGAAGACTTTTGGGCGCATTCACTTTGTGTCGGCGTTACCGCCAAATGTCTTGCGGTGGCGAAAGGTGTTTCCCTTGCCGATCAGGAAGAATTTTTTGTGTGTGGGCTTCTGCACGATTTGGGCAAAATTCCGCTGAACCACCTGTTTCCTGAGAAATGCATTCAGGCTTTAGACCGGGTCAAACGCTCCCAGCGGGCACTGTTTCATGCCGAGGGAGTGGTCTTTGGTATCGATCATGCCGCCATAGGCGGAATGATTGCAGAAAAGTGGCAGTTGAGCCCCGCGCTGATTCAAGCCCTGTCTTTTCATCATCGCCCGGAAGAAGCCCATGAAAGCAACCGTCAACTGGTATTTATGGTTGCACTGGCGGATATTTTCGCGCAGCTGCTGCAAATGGGGTCATGCGATGAAACACTCGCTAACAACGCCCTGTGCAGATATTTGCTTGAACGGGTCGGGGTGGATTGGTCCTTTCTTTATGATTTGCGGGATACGGTTTTAGGCGAAATCGACAAGGCGAAAATCTTTTTGGAAATCACAGAATAAGGGCTTGCATCATGAAAATAAAATTTTGGGGAGTCAGAGGGTCGATTCCGAGTCCGGGCCCCGATTTTGTAAAATATGGTGGAAACACCCTTTGTGTGGAGTTGCGTTTGAAGGATTTAAACCGCCTGATCATCATTGACGCCGGCTCCGGGCTGCGTTTGCTGGGTAATCAATTGATGGGCAAAAAGGTTTCAGCGAAACCCCTCAGCATCGATATGTTTTTAACGCACACGCATCTGGATCATATTCTCGGATTTCCCTTTTTTGCTCCCATATTTCAACCCGGAACCCGGCTAACGATCCATGGTCCGGTCACCTGTGAGGAAGATTCCCTAAAAACGGTTCTCGGCGGGCAGTTATCTTACCGTTACTTTCCGGTCCGCCAGGCAGAACTTGCTGCGAACATCGAGTATATTAACCTGAAAGAGGGCAGCTTTGATCTTGGAGATGGTATTCGACTGACCACAAAATATTTAAACCATCCCCTTTTATGTTTGGGCTTTCGTTTCGAATATGGAGGAAAAATATGCTGTACGGCCTATGACACAGAACCTTTTCAAAATATTTTTATTACCGATCCGCACGATCCCGCTTTTGATGCCATCATGGCCCATGAAGGCATGGCGGCAGCCCGCGATGAAAATCTCCGCATAGAGGAATTTTTTGCCAATGCGGATTTGTTAATTCACGATGCCCAGTTTACCCAGCAAGAATATGACGCTTCCAAACGAGGTTGGGGGCATTCGCCGCTAGAATACGTCATCAATTCAGCCATGCGATCACAGGTCAAGCGCCTGGCCCTTTTTCATCACGATCCGATGCGCACCGACGCTCAATTAGATGCCCTGGCCAAACTGCACTGTAATTCTCAGGATAAGGATCCTACCGAAGTTTTTTTCGCCCGCGAGGGAATGCAGGTGGAGATTTAAAAATTATAAAATGAGCTAAAATGAGCTAAAATGCCTAAATTGACTAAAGTTAAAATAGGATAGATTCCTTTTTTTAATTTTAGGCATTTTAGGCATTTCCAATTTTAGTCATTTTTAAATATCCAGGGGTAACCTTTTGCGCAAATGCTGTCTTTGCAACCCATAGATCAGGTCGTTTAGCAGCCTCTCATCGCGTTTGCCTATTTGATTAAACTCAAGGGCCATCTCGTAATGCGTTGTTTCCGGATTCTTTTGCACTCTTTTTATCTGTGCTGTTTTGATCCTTATGGGTTGCCGGCTGATCCCCTCCGGAAAAACCAATTCGACATCTTTTAGTGCCTGGATATCGGGGAAAGGCGGTTTATGCCTGACAGGGCTATCGGTTTGGACCAGGGCCGCAAGAGAGCCCCCGAGACTTATGTCGATGACTTCAAGTTCGTGTCGAGTGGCGTGTATGCTGAAGCAGAGTTTTGTCTCGGCCGGCGCATCGATCCTGAAAAGCTTTCTACGTTGCTTGCGCTCCACTTCTTCAGGCATTTTAATATTAATCCGATTGCCTGCAATTTGCCCGCCGATGGTTGTAAAGACATAATTGATATTATCTTTTCCGGTAAATTCAAAACGGATGTGCCAGGTATCGATATCTGCGGCGGCTTCTTTAAATCCTTCAGGGGTGTCGATCATAAATTGAGAGCTGTTTTCTTTAGGCCTAAGGCCGGTTACCCGGGTAAGGTGCTCAAAATCGGTATTTACTAGAATCAATTTAAGAAGGGTCTTACGTCGCAGCAATTCTTCAAATATGCTTGAGATTTCACTGCCGCCAATTTTTTCGGATTCGGCCATAGGCTCTTGCCGCACTCCGGGCTATAATCGTGTTACGCTGTCGGCATATGCCGGATCCTGCAGCAGCTTTTTGGCAAAGTCCAGGTACTTGCCGGTTATGGCACGAACCGCCAGTTGCAGTGCGTAGGGTTTAATCGGTTTTTCCAAGAGGTAATTTACCCTCGAGGCCAAACACATATTGACGACATCATCGCTGGCATTTCCGCTGATGATGATTGCATCTTCATGGGCCGTGGGAAATTTTGTTTCGATGGCGTCCAGAAAGTAGAACCCGCTCAACCCGCCGAGAAATACATCCACAACGAAAATCGCCACACCGGTATCACGCTGCAGGCAATGGTCAATGGCGCTATCGGCATTTGAATACGATATGACGTCGCCCCAGCTATAAAAGCTTTCGACAAGTTCGCTAATGACATCACAAATGCCCTTATCATCATCGACGACAATTACATCTAAACCGTCCGACATATTTTCACCCTCCCCGTATATATGTACTCGCCTGGCTGGGGTCCCAAGCGGCATCTATGGCCGCCGGTCGTATCTCCCATCGGCGCCGAGTTATATTTCGCCAAAGTTTCTGTGGCCGAGGCCATATTTTTCAATTTTTCGATACACGGTGGAAACATTGACTCCCAGTATTTTGGCTGCCTTGGGACGATTTCCAGCGGTGATTTCCAGTACTTTTTCAATATGACGTTTTTCAATCTCTTCCAGCGTAAGTAACTCCACATTTTTACGCCGTTCGGGCCCTTCATAGGGTAGTAAATTCAAGGTCGTTGCCAGCGTCAGCGTTTTTCCCTTTTCCTGAAGCACCGCCGCAGCGATGATGTTTTCCAACTCCCTGACGTTGCCCGGATAGGAATACTGCATCAAGCGCTGTTCAAGTTCCGGTTCCAGCGTACGGATTTTTTTGTCATTCGCACTGGCATGGGTTTTTAAGAAATGACAGGCAATGGGCAAAATATCTTTTTTTCTTTCTCTGAGGGGCGGCACTTTTATATTATACATGTTGATGCGATAATATAGATCTGATCGAAAATTCCTCTGAAGAATTTCCTCATTTATATCCCGGTTCGTTGCAGCGATGATCCGAACATCTACGTTGCGAATCTCGGTGCTGCCCAGACGATAAAGTTCGCGCTCTTCAATTACCCGCAGCAGCTTGCCCTGCAATGATGGGTCCAATTCTGTGATTTCATCCAAAAAGAGGGTGCCGCCACTGGCGGCCTCAAAGAATCCGATTTTTTCGTTAGCGGCATCCGTATATGCACCTTTCGTGTGGCCGAAAAATTCATCTTCAAAAATAGTTTTACTAAATGAAGCCATATTCACCGCATAAAAGGGTGCATTAGAGCGATTGCTCAATTTATGAATGACTCGAGCCAGCATCTCCTTACCGGTGCCGGATTCACCGCTGATCACGACACTGTAATCCGTACCCGCCACTGCCTCTACCTGGTGGAATATTAACGCCATGGCCTCATCATCGGCCACCATGTCTGTGAATGCCTCGGGATTTTTAAGATTGGAAAATACTTTTTTGCTGCCAAACTGCTCCAGATCATGCTGCAGCGTATGCGCTTCGAGGGTTCGGTTCACTAAAGCGATTAGCTTGTCACTGTTGAGCGGTTTTACCAGATAATCCGAAGCCCCCAGACTCATTGCCTGAACCGCCGATGCAACATCATCAATGGCGCTCACAATAACGCAGGCGACGTCCGGAGATTTTGTTTTAACTTTTCGCAAAACCTCCATGCCGGTCAAATGCGGCATCATCAAGTCCAATAAAATTAATTGAAAGTCATATTCGCGGACCAGATCCATTACCCGTCGGCTATCGGATACCAAAGCCGGCTCCGGTAAACCAGAACTGACCAAGGTCGCCTTGATGCTCAATAAAAGTCCCTCATCGTCATCGACCACTAGGACCGGCGTATATTTATACGGTATCGACTCCATCAGTTTTATGTTAGATTGAAATGCAAAAACAGTCAACGATTTTCTCTTTAGAAGGTTTATAACTATCTAATATATATTTATTTTTAATGGATTTGCAAAATGCACAAAGAATGCCGCATTTAGTTCTCTGAGAAGATACGCTCAATTGTTCGTTTGAGACTTTGTTGCCACGGCTTTGGTTCGATTCCGAAGAACTTTTTAATACGGCTACAATCCAGAGCAGAATAGGGCGGTCGTTTTGCCGGGGTAGGGTACTCAGCAGTCGTTATGGCTTCAACGTGCTCGGTTTGAAGATGAACGAAAGGCGATGCCAGTTGCAGAATTTCCTGGGCCCATCCGTGCCAGGAGGTTATCCCATTTCCGCAATAATGATAGGTTCCCCAACCACGGTCGTCAGCGTCGCTGATTTTTGCAGCAATGGTCAACACCGCTTCGGCCAGGTCTGCCGCACTTGTGGGAGATCCGAATTGATCGGCCACCACCGGAATAATTTTTTTTTCGGCGCCGAGAGCGAGTATCGTTTTGACAAAATTATGGCGATAGACACTGTATAGCCAGGATGTTCGCAGAATAATATGGTTTTTCAAAACCGATCGGATGGCGGCTTCCCCTTGCGCTTTGCTTTGACCGTAAATTCCAAGAGGGGCGATCGGATCGGTTTCATGATAGGGCTTGCCTTTAATGCCATCAAATACATAATCGGAAGATATGTGAATTAATGCGATGTTGCGATCTGCGCAGCAGCGGGCCAAATAACCCGGAGCGATTTTGTTGACCTCAAAGGCAAGGTCAGCCTCGGTTTCGGCCTTATCGACATTTGTATACGCGGCGGCATTGACCACCAAAGAAGGAGAGGTTTTCGCAAGGATTGTATTTACCTGGTTCGGTTGGGTGATGTCCAGTTCCTGCCGCTTGAAAGCATGCAGCTCTATATTAAATGCGTGGCCCTGTCGGACCAATTCCCGGCCAAGCTGCCCGTTAGCGCCCGTAATCAAGATCCTCATGGCGCATTTTCCGGTTTATACAGTTTTTCAGGAGGGAGTTCGGAAAGGCCCGACAGCTGACGGTCCTTATCCGATAGAATCGGATCTTTTACCGGCCAATCAATCGCCAGGGATGGATCCGACCATAAAATTCCGTGTTCATCATCCGGCATATAATATTCGGAACATTTATAGGCGATATAAGCGGTTTCACTCAATACGCAAAACCCATGAGCGAATCCCGGCGTTAACAATACCTGACGCTTGTTTCGCTCCGAAAGATGCACGCCCACCCATCGGCCGAATGTGGATGACTCGGACCGAATGTCGACGGCCACATCGAAAATTTCTCCGGTTATGGCCTGAATCAGTTTGGCCTGCGGGTGGTTCACCTGGAAATGCATTCCTCTTAAAGTGCCTTTAACGGAAAAGGAGAGATTATCTTGCACAAAGGCGAAGCTCAGCCCGGCTGCTTTGAATCGATTATCATGATAGGTTTCCAGAAAACAGCCGCGAGGATCCTGAAAAACCTGCGGTTCGATGATCACAACACCTTCAATTTCGGTCGCGATGACATTCATGCCAACTCCCATCTTCTTTAAACAAATTTCACTGCTGCGTCAGTTCGGTGCAAATGGCCGGGGGTTGATTCACATCAAATTTTAAGTTTAACAACCCAAAGCTTATGGCGCTTTTGCGAACTAGGGATGCGAAACTTGAGTATTTATTTTACCCTATTTCCATTAGTCATGCAATACGCTCAGGCGATCAATTCCGGAAAGCATATCCACAATTTGCGGATATGTCTTCATTTCCGTAAGCCATTGCTGAGGAATGGCATCCATCCCCAGATGCGCCCCGAGCACCATTCCGACGATCAGACCTCTTGCGGCCGAATCGCCTCCTGCCATTACATTTTCGACCAACGCTTGCTTAAGGTCGTTTTCGTATTTGGCGATAAGGTGAATCACACCGGGAAATGCTGCGGCTATCTCGCACATCTGACCCAAATCCAGAATCGCCTGCCGGGTATCCTGCGCGACGCTTTGCAACCCCATTTGGATCCATTCCGAAAAGGGACCTGAATTAAATTCCTCTCTTTTGACAGACTCGACTGCGGCTACGGGGGATGCACCCTTTAATACCTGATACGTAACAGTTGAAAAAAATTCTGCGCTTTTAATGACTTGCAGATTGTTGTGGGTAAAGGCCGTCTGGGCTGCAACGCTGGCAATCAGTTTTTCAGGATCATCCCGATAAACATATAGGAGCGGTGCGATCCGGGATGCGCCTGCCAGATCATCAGATTCGGATCCCGCCTGCGATGGTGATTTTCCGGATTCAATGTTTTCAAGGGTACCTTTAGTGGCCTTATCAAGATAGCCATCATAGTTTTCAAATAGAGAGTGCCAGCGTAGTGAGAAATCATCCAAATCAAATCCGGAACGGGTGCTCACGGATTCCAGTAAAATTATCGTTTGATCCCCGTAATGGGTGAATTCACCGCGCATTTTGGTTGGATGGTAAGTCGGGCGTACGGGTTTCAAATAGGTCTCCACACGACCAAACTTTTTGTCGATAACATTCGTGTTATAGATCCAATGAACACCTAATGCCAGGGAATCGGCGGCTAAAGACGCGAATACCATTGCTTTTGGTTTTTCTCTCATTGTTTGCCTCCCGAGGGAAAGATCACTCTAGTGTTGTATCCCGCAAATATGTTGCAAAAGTCGCAATGACCATGGTTTCAGGTTTCAGTGTTCAGGTGTCAGCTTTTTGGCCGCTGGCTTCTCGCTTCTGGCTGCTGGCCAGTGACTGTTGGTCTGCGACTATCGATCCGTCTCCGAAGAGTCCTGCGGAGGAAGGTTTTTAGCGTGAGCTTCTTTCGAGTCTGAGCCTCGGAGTCGAAGCCGGCGAACTGCTTAGTAAAATTTAAATCAGAGACCAGAAGCAAGAAGCCAGTCGCCAGGGGCCTGACACCTGACACCCGACACCTAAAATAAAGCAGTGTTTTGTAAATTACTTGCAGGACATAACACTATATGGGGATGGTTTTAAAGGAAAATTACTCTATCGGCCTGTGGCTGGTTCAAGACAATTTGTATTTATCGGCGAGTTGTTCCAGCTGCAATAAATACCGCTTTTGATGGATCACACCGATTTGAGTTTGAAAAT
>JAQYWI010000215.1 GCA_030145015.1 Desulfobacterales bacterium | reverse complement strand
AAGATCGAGTACTTCCACGAAAAGCATCAGGACAGATGGGAGTAAAAAGTTGCGCGTTGCGAGTTCCGGGTTACGAGCTGTTGAGTTCTAAACGATTTCCGATTTACTTGCAAAACGCAACCCGTAACCCGGAGCCTAGAAATCTAAAGTTCTAAATTCGAATATCGCCTGATTTTATAAAATTGGCCGAAACAAATCCGAATACTAAATGATCAAAATAAAAACATTTAGAACATTTGAATTTTGAATTTGTTTCGAATTTAGGATTTCGTGCTTCGGATTTTTTTGTTAACTTCCATAATAAAAGCTTTACAAACCGACCATCAAATCAGGTAATATACTAAATCATTTTTTGGAATGAATCCGACCCTTCTTATCATCGATGATGACGCCAAGCTCAATCAGCTGCTCAAAGATTTTTTAAAAGACTTTGGTTTCGACGTCGTTACGGCAACCCATCCGGCCAAAGGATTAAAAAAGCTGAAGCAGGCATCACCCGATCTGGTTATTCTGGACATTATGCTGCCGGAGATGGACGGTTTTGAAGTCTGCAGAGCGATTCGCCAGACCAGCAATATTCCGATTATCATGCTGACCGCCAGGGGGGAAGTCACGGATAAGGTGGTTGGACTGGAGCTCGGGGCCGATGATTATCTGGCAAAGCCCTTTGAACCCCGGGAGCTGGTCGCACGGATTCAATCTGTTTTGCGCCGCTCGCAGCAAATCAGCGATAATCAGACCCTGACATTTGACCGGCTGACCATCGATCTGGATAAACGCATTGCCCTGCTGGATGGTAATTCCCTTGACCTGACAACCAATGAGTTTTCTGCCCTGGCATTGCTGGCCAGAAATGCCGGAAAGGTGTTGAATCGTGACCAGATTCTGCAGGAGCTGCGCGGCATGGACTGTGATGCCTTCAATCGCTCCGTTGACATCGCCGTCAGCCGCCTGCGTCAAAAACTAAAAGACAACCCCAAATCTCCTGAATTTGTCAAGACGGTTTGGGGCAGCGGATATGTGTTTATCGGAAATTATGCGGATTAATTTTTTTAATAGAATCATACGTTCGGTATTCACCAAGCTTCTGGTGGTTATCATCCTCGCCGGCATTTGCGTTAACCTGGTTGTGGGTGGATTTTTCATTCACCTTCGCAACCAGTTCGTCGGCCCGTTTCATAAAAATGTCGTCCAATACCTTAATTATCTGATTGCCGATATGGGCAACCCCCCAAACCTGGACCGCGCTCGAGAAATTGCCCGCCAGTCCTTTTTGGAAATTCGCTACGAAAGTCCGGATCTTCGCTGGGCCACATCCGATGAGCTGCCCACAGATTTAAAGGGCCTGTTTAACGCCTGGCACCAAAATCCCGATATTCGCTATGGAAGGTATCGGGGCCGACATGTAATCGAAGTCGACAAAGCGGCGGGCCGCTTTATTTTCGGCGTATCTCGCAATCTACCGGTCGACAGTGCGCGACACGGGCTGCTTGTTATCATATTGGCCCTTTTAACCGTGATTTTAGTAGCCGCCTTTTTTGCGATTCGATACATTTTGCGACCGGTAAAATGGCTAAACACCGGCGTACAGGAAGTCAGTCGGGGGAATTTGAAACACCGGGTGCCGCTGAAAAAGTCAGATGAACTGCGGGATCTGGCGGCTGCTTTTAATGACATGACCGATCGGATTCGGGATATGCTGCACACCAAAGAGCAGCTGCTTTTAGATGTGAGCCATGAGTTGCGGACCCCGCTTACGCGCATGAAAGTGGCGCTCGAATTTTTAGAAGACAGCCAGGCCAAACAAAGCATTCAGGCCGACATGCAAGAAATGGAAAAAATGGTAACCGAGATTCTGGAAACGGCCCGAATGCAGCATCGCTATGAAAATTTGAAAAAACAGCCAACCAACCTGGTCGGACTGCTCAAAGAGGTGCTGCCGGAATTTGAAAACCAACCTCCCGGAATAGAGCTGGTTGAGTTTCCCACCGAGGTGATGGCAGCGGTAGATTCTGAGAAGATCAAAACGGTCTTTGAAAATGTGATCAACAATGCCATTAAATATTCGCAGCCCGATAGCGGTCCGATCCGGATATTTTACAAGAGCCACAAATCTTATGCTGTCATCCGGATCGTCGACCAAGGAATTGGAATTCCGCAGGAAGAACTGTCTCATATTTTCGAGCCGTTTTATCGTGTAGATAAATCCCGTGCCAAGGATACCGGGGGATACGGATTGGGGTTGAGCCTATGCAAGACCATCATGGAGGCACATGACGGTAAGATTGAAGTGCAAAGCAGGCCGGAAGAGGGAACGACCGTCTCTTTGTTCTTTCCTTTAGGCAGAAGTTGACCGCCGGTTGATCACTCAGGAGGCTGACTGTAATGAAAAATCATGAAAACAAACCAACGGGTGCCGGCAAAAGCAGTTTTGGGCTGATTGATACAGCCAAATTTTTTAGCGAGCTCGCTTTACAAAAGGGGGCTACATTTTTAGATGTCGCCTGCGGTTGGGGCGCCTATTCGCTGGCTGCTTCTGATATCGTCGGTAAAGACGGTCAGGTATATGCGGTTGATTTATGGGAAGAAGGGATTTTAAACTTAAGAAAAGAAGCCGATTCAAAAGGGTTCCAAAATATGGCCACTTTTGTCAGCGATGTCGCTCAAAACATCCCCATTGAAAATGACTGTGTGGATGTCTGCCTGATGGCCACGGCGCTGCATGATTTTGTAAGAGATCAAATTGATCGGGGCGCGATGAAAGAAATTGTCAGGGTCTTGAAACCGGAAGGAATCTTAGTCATTGTAGAATATATAAAAAAAGACGGCCCGCCGGGACCCCCGAAACCGGTGCGACTATCGCCGCAAGAAGTTGATATCCTCGTATCGGCATACGGCTTCAAACAAAAACGGCATACAGAAATTGGAGATAGTCATTATTTGCAGATTTTTAAAAGAATAGCTTAAAAACTATTTGTACTTCTGTGGCAATGAGCGGGCGCTAAATGTCAACATGTGAAAGGATCTCTTTCTCCTTTTTAACGACGCGACTTTCGATGCGCTTAACTTCTTTGGTCATCTCTTTTAAAAATTGGTGATCTTCGATAAAATTTAAGTTTATTTTCACATTATATAAAGCACCTAAGATTGCCGCCCTGGCTGTCAGTACCGCCATGGCGCCATCTGTGGCGGCATTTTTGTTGCCTTTTCGAATTACCTTTGCGGTCAGGTCCATGATGCTGAGGGCATCCCGGGCGACACCCAAGGGCACCAGGGATGCATTTTTCAAACCGGCCTGGATGGCTTGGTTGCGCCGATCTTGCTGTTTTTCTGTATTTTTCGGCATTTTAAACGCCTTCATCACCGCATTGTAGGCGGCTGCATCTTTATCGATATCCTTTACCAGCTTTTTTCTGAGTTTTAATGCCGTTGCTGTGATTGCTTTCATCTCCTTTTGCACGGCTTCATAACCCTTTTTGCCAACGGTCAGATTGGCGACCATTTCCGAAAGACTTGCCGATATCGCAGCGTTTAATGCGGCGATACTGCCACCACCGGGTACGGCGGATCCTTCGGCGGTTTTTTCCAAAAATTTTGTAATTTTAAGATTGCTTAACAATGGATGATCCCCCTGTTTTTCTATCGAAAACGAGATTTCACTTTTTAGCCGCAAGCCCGCTGCAGGTCACCAGTTCGGCCGCAGTTTTAATGATGAGATTACCGTTCATGGTTTTGCTCCAACATCAGTATAATGTCTTATTCGATTGTTTCTGTTCACATACTTTTGGTTTCAGGTGTCAGGTTTCGGGTGTCAGCAAACAGATGACGGAGGGCAGAAACCAGATAGGATGCCCCCTCTTGCAGAGCTTGTCATCTGTCTTCTGTTGTCTGGCCTCTGTCCTCTGACACCTGACACCCGAAACCTTAGTTAGCACTGGCAACCAATTGCCAGAATTACTCCCAAATACGCGACTCAAGGACTTGGTCGACCGAGAAATCCTCCAGCCCCAGATAATATGCTGCCGTATCCATCAGCGCTTCCATGGGGACCAGGCCGACAATTTCACTGCCGATGACATTGACGCCGTAGCGGCGGGCTTCGACTTTGATGAGTTCAAAGGCCCGGTAAAGCGCTGTCCGGGTGTAATCGGTCAAATTCATCGACACCTGCACCATGCCCCTGTCTTTTAATTCAATGCCGATCGCTTTGCAATACCGCAGGCCGCCGCTGATGTGCCGCACCTTCTTCGCAATTTCGTTGGCGATTTCGATGTCGTTGCTATCCAGGTTGACATTGTAAGCGACCAGCGGCATTCGAGCGCCCATGGCCGTCACCCCGGCACCGGGATGAATTTTTTGGGGACCGAAGTCCGGCTTCCATTCCGGCAGTTTGATTTTGTCCGCCATGCCCTCAAATTGTCCTTTGCGGATGTTGGCCAGGTTCTGTCTTTCGGGACGGCTGGCGGATTTTTCGTAAAGGAAAATTGGCAGAGAATATTTTTTGGCCGCCGCTTTGGCGACGTCTTTGGAAAATTCAACCGCCGCTTCCATGCTGACGTTTTTAATCGGAATAAACGGAACCACGTCCGTGGCTCCCATTCGCGGGTGCTGGCCCTGATGGGTGCGCATATCGATGACATCAATGGCGCAACCTATGGCATCGATGACTGCCGTTTTTAAAGCCTCCGGTTCACCCACCACCGTAACGACCATCCGATTGTGATTTTCGTCTGTTTGATAGTCGAGAAGTTTTACGCCTTTTTGGGCGCGAAAGGGCTCGACTATTTTTTCAACCTTTTGCGAGTCCCGGCCCTCGCTGAAATTGGGTACACATTCTATTATCTTTTTTACACGGGACATTTCACATTACCTCTTTTGATTTCGTTGTTTTTTTAGTTATTCGGCTTGATATAAATCCGAAATCCGAATTTCGAAGCACGAAACAATATCGAATGACCAAAATTCGAAATTTCTAAACAGATCGGTGATATGAAAAAAAGTGAATGCTTCCATTGTTTTGGTCATTGTAACATTCGGATTTAGGATTTGTTTCGATTTTCGTGCTTCGAATTTCGAATTTTAAATTCATGTCTTACTCTTCATCTCTAAATTTTTCCGTAACCAATTTTTCGATCATTTTATCATCGGCGATATAAGGTATGGTGATGTGGTCTGATCCCTCACGCATCTTGTTATACTGAATGCTGGTGTCGATTGAATTTTCGTTGCGGGCCCAGGCGCGGCGGGCGACACCTCCCATTACGTCCCAGGGAATGGCACAACGGATGACGGCATCGACTCTTTCGCTGCCATCCAGAACCAGCCCGAAACCCCCGTTGATCGCATTGCCGATACCCACACCGCCGCCGTTGTGCAGGGCCACCAGGCTCATTCCCCGGGCTGCATTTCCTACGTAGCATTGGATTGCCATATCGGCGGTGATATTGCTGCCGTCTTTGATGTTGGCCGTCTCCCTGAACGGTGAATCCGTGCCGCCGGTGTCATGGTGATCGCGGCCCATCATTACCGGCCCGATTTCTCCGGTGCGCACCATCGCATTAAATTTCAAAGCAATGTTCATGCGCCCCGTGGCGTCCTGATATAAAATTCGAGCCTTTGTTCCGACGACCAGTTTATTTTTGGCAGCATCCCGGATCCATACATAGTTATCTCTATCCTGAAATCGTCTTTCCGGATCGATGCACTCCATGGCGGCCCGGTCGGTTTTTTTCAAATCTTCTTCCTTGCCGCTCAAACACACCCATCGGAACGGTCCGTACCCGTAATCGAACAGAATCGGCCCCATAAGGTCTTCGACATAGGATTGGAAGATGAAACCATCAATGGGATTTTTTCCATTTTTGCAGATTTCGCTGACACCGGCATCAGAGACGGCTTTTAAAAAACTGTTGCCGTAATCGAAAAAATAGGTGCCGCGATCCGCCAGGGCTTTGATGAGCTCGTAATGACGCCGCAGCGTCGTGTCAATCATTTCTTTAAAACCGGCATGGCCGGATCGTAAAAGTTCGGTGCGTTCTTTAAATGAAATCCCCTGGGGGCAATAGCCACCCTCATAAACGGCATGACAGGAAGTTTGATCTGATAACAAATCGATCTTGATTTTGTTATTTACGGCATATTCCAGCAAATCAACTACATTGCCGTAAAAGGCAATCGCAATGCTCTCTTTTTTGTGTTGATGTTCAGCGGCGATTTTAAAAGCCTCAGCCGGATTATCGATCACTTTGCTTATCCAGCCCTGCTCTATGCGGGTTTGAATCCGGGAATCGTCCACTTCAGCAATAATGCCGACCCCGTTAGCGATTTCGATGGCTTTGCCCTGGGCGCCGCTCATGCCCCCCAGACCGGAAGTGACAAATAGACGTCCTGTCAGATCCCGGTCTGCGGGGATACCGAGTTTTTCTCGACCGGCATTAAGGATGGTGCTGTAAGTTCCGTGCACAATGCCTTGGGGGCCGATATACATCCACCCCCCGGCCGTCATCTGGCCGTAATTGGAAACGCCCAAAGCCGCGGCCCGGCTCCAGTTTTGCGGATCGTCAAAACAGCCCACCATCAGGCCGTTGGTGACGATCGTCCGGGGTGCCTGCGGCCCCGACCGAAACAGTCCCAGGGGATGGCCGGACTCCATAACCAGGGTTTGCTCCCGGCTCAGTGCTTCCAGGTATTTTTTAATCAGGCGATATTGCATCCAGTTTTGACAGACCTGACCGGTTTCGCCGTAAGTGACCAGCTCGTAAGGATACAGTGCGACATCAAAGTCCAGATTATTGTCGATCATGACCTGAAACGCTTGGCCCTCGATACATTGGCCGCGGTATTCATCGATGGGCCTGCCTTTGAGATGCCCCTCAGGCCGGAACCGGTAACCGTATATCCGTCCGCGGGTGAGCAGTTCTTCCAGAAATTCGGGTGCCAGCTGCTGATGCCAGCGTTCAGGAACATAGCGCAGGGCATTTTTCAGGGCGAGTTGGGTATCTTTTAAGCTCAGCGTAAAATGTCGGTTGGGCGCCCGGCGGATGCCGGCGGTTAATTGCGGCATCGGCGGCAGGTCCTCAAAAATATCTTCCAGTTTGATGGTCATGGCCTTTGAAATGTGCTGATTGTCTACCATGGCAAGTGGTTCCTTTTACTTAAAAAGATAAATTTTCATTATTATTTCACATGGCCGGGATGAAAAGAAAGAAAGGAAGCAAACCGCTATCAATGACCGGCAGGATAACTTGTATTGGTAATCGTTTCAAGGTAATATTTGACAACTCTTTGTTGAACCGTCTATTCTAATTCGAAGAGATTTCAATAATGCTAATGTTAATCGGTTGAGTTCGCCTTTGGCGGATTGAGCCAATTAAAAAACCGGCAAACGGGCTTAATCCCGTTTTTGACGTTATTAAAGGTAAAAGCGAGGCCCAATACCATGAAGCGCATATTTCTCGGTGTGGAAGGGATGACCCTGGAAAACCTGATTGCCATTGCCCGCAGAGGCGTTAAGGTTCAATTGACCGCCGATGCTGAAAAGCAGATTCTAAAAAGCCGCCATCTCATTGATCGATGGGTGCAGGACGAGAAGAGAATTTACGGAATTACCACCGGTTTCGGCGCCCTCAGTGATGTGGCTATTTCTAAGGAAGACACGCGACAGCTTCAAAAAAATATTTTGATGAGCCATGCCGCCGGGGTCGGAAAACCCTTTGATGAAGAAGCTGTTCGAGCCATATTGGCGTTGAGGATTAAAGACCTGGCAAGGGGGCATTCCGGTATTCGTCTAGCGACCGTCCAGCAGTTAGTGGCCCTCTTGAATTGGGGTGTTTGGCCGATCATTCCCGAAAAAGGCTCGGTCGGGGCCAGTGGAGATCTGGCCCCCCTGGCGCATCTTGCGCTTGTTCTTCTTGGTCTGGGAGAGGCCTTTTATAAGGGGCAACGGCTTTCAGGCCGGCAGGCGCTGAGCAAATGCGGTTTGAAGCCTCTGAGGTTGGAATCCGGTGAAGGGCTGGCGCTGGTGAACGGCACTCAGGTGATGACCGCTATAGGCGGATTGGCCGTGTTTGATTCGATTCGGCTTGCGAAATTAACCGATATTGCGGCCGCCATGAGTCTCGAAGTATTGATGGGCAGCCGCACCGAGTTCGATCCCAAGATCCATCAGGTGCGACCCCATCCCGGTCAAGCAGCCGTGGCCGATAACATGGCACGGATCACCCAAAACAGTGAAATCATCACCTCCCATAAGGATTGCGCCCGCGTTCAGGATGCCTATACACTAAGGTGTTCGCCTCAAGTCCACGGCGCCAGCCGCGATGCCATCCGGTATTGTTGCAACGTGATTGAAATCGAAATGAATTCGTCAACCAACAATCCTTTGATTTTTTCAGATTCAGAAGAGTTTCTGCTGGGGGGAAACTTTCATGGTCAGCCGGTCGCCCTGGCGATGGATTTTCTCGGTATGGCTGTTGCCGAGTTGGCCGACATCTCCGAGCGGCGGATCGAACGCCTGGTGAATCCCAAATTGAGCGGACTGCCGGCGTTTCTGGTGGATGACGGTGGTCTCAATTC
>JAQYWI010000414.1 GCA_030145015.1 Desulfobacterales bacterium | reverse complement strand
CTGAAAGCAAAAATTACCAATTAGGATTTAAACTGGTCGAGCTTGGAAATCTCCTCCTGGATCAAATTGATTTAAGAGCCCAGGCCAGGCCGTTTCTGACCGGCCTTTGTAAAAGAACCAGAGAAACCGTCCACCTGGTCGTTTTGGATCAAAATGAGGCCCTGTATGTCGATAAGGTTGAATCGGATGAAAAGCCGGGTGGGCTGCAAATGGTTTCCAGGGTCGGATCCCGGATGCCCGCGCATTGTTCTTCGGTGGGGAAAGTATTTTTGGCGCAGCTTTCCGATAAGCAGCTGGATAGGCGCATAAAAAGGAAAAGGTTGGAAAAAAGAACCGCAAACACCATCACCGACACGGATAAACTAAAGCAACATCTCAAAGTTATCCGCCAAAAGGGCTTTGCCGTTGATGATGAGGAAAACGAAAAGGGAATCCGCTGTGTGGGCGCACCTATTTTTAACCAGCAGGGACAGGTGATTGCTGCCATCAGCATATCCGGGCCCACCGTTCGAATTACGAAAAAAATAATGCAGCAAACGCTGAAGAATGAGGTGATCAGAACGGCTTCGGATATTTCCAGGGAATTTGGTTATCAAAGCTAGTGTCTGGTCCCACAAAAGTCTTGTGATGTATTTTAGTCTATACGAGTTCTTTAAACAACTCAATGTCTATGGTTTCAGGTGTCAGGTTTCAGGTGTCAGGGTTTAAAAAATTGCGGGTCAGCTATAAAGCTGGAAGGTTTGAAAGCGTGAGAGCTTCCGGGTTTTCTGGCCTCCCAGCCTTCAAGCTATGAGCCATGAGCTATCAGCTACGATCTATTTTTCCTGAAACCTGAAACCTGACACCCGAAACCTGAAACCTAAAATTAGGACCGTGTTCTGCAAATTACTTGCGGGACGCAATACTAGTTTTTTCGCCTGGAACCATCCGAAATAGAGAGGACAGTTATGGACAAAGTCAGAATCGGAATCGTCGGCGCAAAATTTGCCGCCGACATTCATTGTGACGCCTATTCACGCAATGAACAGGCAGAAGTGGTTGCCGTGGCGGATATCGCGGACGCCGGCGAGTTGATCAAGAAATGGCGTATCGCGGATTATTACAACGATTACAATGAGATGTTCAAACGCGACGATATTGATCTGATTTCCGTGTGTGCCCCCAATTTTTTGCATCACGACGTTGCGATTGCAGCCGCAGACGCCGGCAAGCATGTTGTGGTAGAGAAGCCGCTGTCCACCACCACCGAAGATGCCAAAGAGGTGGTGGCCGCCTGCAATAAAAACGGTGTCAAGCTGATGTACGCTGAAGATTGGTGTTTCTCGCCGGCCCTCAGACGGGCTGAGGAAATCATCAATGAGGGCGCTATCGGAAAAGTTCTATTCATTAAAGCCAAGGAAGTCCATAACGGGACCCATTCGCCCTATGCGAAAGATAAAGAGATGTGCGGCGGCGGCAGTTTTATGCATTTGGGCATTCATCCGATTGGCTGGCTGCTGTATTTGCTCGGCAAAGGCAATAACCCGGTGGTTGAGGTTTCCGGCAAAATGACCGGCGGGCTCACAGCAAATTATGTTCACAAGGACAACGGCGGCGAAGATTTCGGCATGGGCATGCTGCGTTTTAGAAACGGTGAATTCGCTTTTGTCGAAGGCAACTACATCACGGTTGGCGGTATGGATGACAAGGTTGAAATATACGGGACCGATGGCGTGATCAAGGTGGATCTAACCTTCGGGTCCCCCATCAATTGTTACTCGCGGCCGGGTCTTGCCTATTCAATCGAAAAAACGGATCATAATTTGGGCTGGACCCGACCGGCGGTGGATGAATTCCTCAATTTAGGTTATGTGCCGGAGATGAAGCATTTTATCGACTGCGTATTGGGCGTCAAAGAGACATTTTACGGTGTTGACGGCAATGCAGCGGTTGCCTGCGTGGAACTGGTGAAAGCGTTTTACGAGTCAAATGAAACCGGGAAGACCATATACGGTAAATGGCTCTAGAACCCATCTCAAAAATGCGTCTAAGTGCCCAGGGCTGCGTTGTCACGCAGAGCCTGATTCAGCATCGATCTTATTGTATTAAGGTGCATCTTCCCGCGAATTGAAATACTCACCTACTGCGTGTACGCTCCGTTTTCAATTCACGGGACGCCTTGATGCATACATTAATTTATTAAGATTAGATATGTAATCCCGCTTCAGCGGGGCCCTGAACACTGAACCCCAGAACTGACACCTGAAACCTTGATTTAGCTTTGAAATTTAATCGGAGTAAATTGAAATGAAACCACATGTTAAGGAAAGCGATTACTTGATGCCGTTGGAGGTGGCCGGGTTGAAGTACCGCAACAATTTTGTTGTCGGCTCCGGTCCGGCAACCAAAACGCTGGATAT
>JAQYWI010000413.1 GCA_030145015.1 Desulfobacterales bacterium | reverse complement strand
GCCCGAACGGATTCCATGGTGGTCCGGGCGGTCTTTCTGGCTTTGTCACACCCGTCTGAAATAATTTCCTCAACCAGGTCCGGGTGGGCTTCATAATAGGCGCGCTTCTCTCGAATCGGTTCCAGGGCTTTGCTGAGGTGTTGAGCCATCTTCTTTTTACATTCCACACAGCCGATTTGTGCCCGGCGACAATCCCGGTCAATTTCTTTGACTTCCTCGGCGTCGGTGTACAATTTATGAAAATCAAAGACGTTGCATACCTCCGGGTTGCCGGGATCACTGCGGCGGGCACGCTGGGGATCGGTAATCATCCGGGAAACCTTAGCGCTGATTTGTTCAGGCGTATCTGATAAAAAAATCGCATTGTCGTAGCTTTTGCTCATTTTACGTCGATCGATACCGAGGATCTTGGGTGTTTCGGTCAAAATCAGTTCGGGCTCGGGAAAGACGTTGCCGTAAAAATGGTTAAACCGTCTGGCGATTTCACGGGTGATTTCTACGTGGGGGGCCTGATCCACACCGACGGGCACGCCGTAGGGTTTATACATGATAATATCCGCGGCTTGCAGGATCGGGTATCCCAGAAAGCCGAAATTGGACAGATCTTTGTTACTGATTTGATCGATCTGTTCTTTGTAGGTTGGATTACGCTCCAGCCAGGACACCGGGGTGATCATCCCCAGAATAAGAAACAGTTCCGCATGCTCCTTAATTTGAGACTGCACAAAAAATGTGCTTTTTTCCGGCGTCAAACCGGCGCTGAGCCAGTCGATAATGATTTCGCGCGTATAGGCGTGAACCTGGGCGGTATCTTCATAATCGCTGGTTAACGCATGCCAATCGGCGATAAAATAGAAACACTCGTATTCATCCTGCAGTTTGACCCAGTTTGCCAGGGCACCGAGTAAATTGCCCAGATGCAGCGGCCCTGTCGGGCGCATACCGCTTAAAATTCGTTTTTTCCGATTCATATGGTCCTTTCTTACAAATAAGAAAATACAAATTCCAGGTTCCAAGCACCAAATTACAAATAAATATCAAATCTCAATTTTTCAATGACCAAAACATTGTTTGTGATTTTGAATTTTGGTCCTTGAGATTTGTTTGATATTTGTGTTTTGTGATTTGGAATTTCCTTCATTCAAGAATTCAACTAGACTTAAATATACGATACGACTTTTGTAATATATTTGTGAGACATCACCCTAGGTTCCCAGTAAAAAATCGAGCATCGGTTTCAAGAAAAAACTCATCAGGCGGCCAAGGGGCCCGGTAAGCAGCAGTACAAAAATTATAATCATACCAAAGCGTTCCAGACGCGCAAAATGCACCCTCAGCGGCGCCGGCAACAGCATCGCCAGGATACGGCTGCCGTCCAGCGGCGGTATCGGAATCAGGTTAAACAGCGCCAGAATACAGTTTATGATCACACTGTAGTAAAGCAGCTGAAGAAGTAATACAAACGGCAGCGCATACTGCGACTGGGTCCAGGAGGCTTCTGTGGATGCCAGCATCTGAAAAAGTGCAGCGGATATGAGCGCTAAAATAATATTCGCCAGCACGCCCGCTGATGCCACCCACAGGGTGCCTTTGCGGTATTCACGGAAATTATGATAATTAACCGGTACCGGTTTGGCATAGCCGAAGATAATCGGCGACCCCGATAGTTTTAGAACCAACGGCAGCAGAAACGATCCAAATAAATCAAGATGTTTAATCGGATTTAACGTCAAGCGGCCTGCCAGCCGGGCGGTATGATCACCCATTTTCAAAGCGGCATACCCGTGGGCCACCTCGTGAAGCGTGACGGCCAATATCAGCGGCAGGATCAGCAAAATGAATTGAGTAATATTAGCGAGCATAGTCTCGAGCAAACTCAAGTTCGTCTTTGCGCGTTTTAAGCTTTCCGTTTATTTTGGCATCGAGGGTCGCTTGCAGGATTTCCCGATAAATGGGTCCGGGTTCAACCCCCATCTGTTGCAGGTCTTTGCCTTTTAAAGAAACCATCACCCTGCGCAGACTCGTAAAATAAAGGGAGATGGCCTTTTTAACTACTTTTTGTTTGCTGATCGCCATCATATACAGGATCAACTCTGTTCGGAAGCCGGAAAGTTCTCGATAAATCGTGCTGTTGGTGACCGGTAGATCACGCGTCATCTTCAATACACTTTTTTCGGCCGCGAAGCGTTCGCTACAGAAAATTTTCTTATATCGCGGTGCCAGTTCAAAACGGCTGCAAATTTCTTCTGATCTCTGTTGGTCACAGGTTTGAATCATGACCAAAAAATAAACGACCCACTTCATATAGGATTCGTCTAAAAAAAGCAAATCATGCCAGGCCATCGCTTTTTTCACCGAGTTCAAAACGGATATCAGCTGCTCGTCGAATTGGATCGACGGATGAATAAATTTCAA
>JAQYWI010000214.1 GCA_030145015.1 Desulfobacterales bacterium | reverse complement strand
GTCCGAATGCGCACACGCCATCAACCCAAAAAGGCAGATCGCTGCAAGAATAGTGAAAAAATATTTTTTTGAGTTCACTTGATACCATCCTTTATCCAAGTTCGAAATGGATTAAATGATTTTAAACCACAATAAACCGGGGCTCATTCGAAGACCGGTAAATCGCTCATAAGATACCATCTATCCAGTTTTTCGTTATATTCCCATTTCTGCTGATCAATTAAATTTTTCACCGTTACGTTACTCATTCGATAGTACTGGATATCCACAATCCGAAAGATTTTTGAAAAACTTTCCTCATCAACAATCGTCTTTTTTACTTTGTAGGACGTTACCCTTATTTGACGATATTCGGCAAAATCGGGCAATTTATCATCTTTATCAGACAATTTTTTAAAAGCAAAAGCCTCCTCGTATTCGCCCCAGCGAATAGCCAGGTCGTATGACTTGGAAGTATCATCAAACAGGAGCATTTGATCCCTTTTCTGAACCTGCGCACATCCAAAAATCAACAGAACCAGAATGAATAAGATCCATTTTAATTTGCCCATTTTATCTTCCTCTTTTTGTTTTGGGACTAAAATCACGCCAGGATGCACCCACTCTCAGCGTCTGCGTCTTTTTCTTTCATTATTACATTCAAATTTACCTGTCTGCTCTTCAGGATGCAAGCAGAATATCGCCCGGATTTATTTTTTGATTGCATTTGGATCGCCGAAATAAATACAGTGCGCCAGACAAACATTATCAGCACAGGCCGGGATCAGTCCCCGGTCCACCCGATGGTGACAAAGGTTGCACTTCTGGGCGATGCTTTTATCATGGTCAAAGTCAATGGCATCATAGGGGCAAGCTTCGATACATAATTGACAACCGGTGCAAAGATCATAGTCCATGACCACAATACCGTCGGATCGTTTGGTAATCGCCTCATCGGGGCAGGCTTCGGCACACGGCGGTTCATCGCAGTGTTTACATATATTTATGCGATACGTAAAAGCCGGAGCCGCATCGACAATTTTGGGGCCGTCTTCACCAACCCCAATTAATTTAACGCCTACGGGGGCCTTCATCTCCTGCTTGCAGGCAACTTCACAGGTTTTACACCCCCAGCAGGCCTGCTCATCGATGAAAATTCCCAATTCCGTCATATTAAGCCCCTATTCCTTTTCCGGATATATTTTGCACAACAGGGTGCGGACATGGGTGGAACCCATCGCCGGATCACAATTTGCAAAGGAATTGTCTGTCAGAATATTGATGTTGGACTCATCCCACCCATGATCGGGATCTTTTTTTTCAGGATACCACCAGGCATGTTCGGCGGAAACCACCCGTGGATCCATGCCTTCAAAAAATTTTGCCCGCTGCTTCACCTTTCCTCTGGGCGATTCGAGGATAACCCAGTCACCTTCATGGATGCCCTCTTTCTGAGCGGTTTTCGGGTGAATTTCCACCACGGGATCTTTATGCAACTCACGCAGCCAGGGTACCTGCCGGTTTTCCGAATGGAAAAAGCCCGGCAGCCGCCGGCCGGTAATCAATATATACGGGTAATCGTTATTAAGCTCGGGAGCACTGTACGGGCTTTCCGGTGGTTCGCAAAAGCGGGGCAGCGGATCATAGCCCCATTTTTCAAGAAGGGTCGAGTAGATTTCAAGCTTACCGGTGGGTGTCGAAAACCCTTTTTTCTTATATTTTTGATAATTAACTTCCCCGCGAATATAATCCATTTCTTTGAAACCCTGCCAGGTAATCCCCATGGGTTCTAATATATAATCCAATCCGCCTTCGAAAGTATCCCACCAGTATTCGCCCTGCCCGACCCGATGGGCAAGGTCATTCAGCATTTCATGGTCGGATCGGCATTCCCCAATCTCAACAGCCTTGCGGCGCGGCAGCAGGTATCCGTGGCGCTTCCAAAAATCTCCGATATAATCCATTTCCAACCAGGTGGCCGATGGGAGTACGATATCGGCAAGTTCTGCCGTTGGTGTTAAAAAAAAGTCGGAAACCACCATAAACTCGACCTGTTCCAACGCATCACGGACCTCTTTCGCGTTGGCACGTGTTAGCATCGGATTGGTACTGATCAGAAAAAGCATTTTTGCCGCATAGGGTTCTGCCTTAATGATGGCATCCCAAACACATTTGGGGTTTATAATTCCAAAGTTTCCCGCCAGGCGGAATCGATCACCACCCAGACGTTTGGCGGCCTGATTTTTGGCAAGCATTTTATGGGCACCGAATGTGCTCACATTGTTGATTTTCGGGGTCTGAAACAACATCTGCCCACCGGGAACATCCAAATTGCCGGTGATGCCCATCAAAGCCATGAGGATGCGATCATTGTCCGCACAGTTAACCTGTTGTTCAATCGCAACTCCCCACTGAATGCCGGCGGGTGAGGTTGTGGCATATAATCGGGCCGCATCAATGATTTTATTTTCGGGAACCCAGGTAACACGGGCTACCTTTTCCGGCGGATATTCATTGACCCGACGAACAAAAGGCTCCCAGCCGTGAACATGGTTTGCGACGAACTCTTTATCGTATAACGCTTCTTTGACGATGACATGCAGCATCCCATATGCGAGGGCTGTGTCCGTTCCGGGCCTCAGTTGCAGCCATATATCCGCTCGTGCGGCAGCCCTTGTCAGACGCGGATCAACAACGATTAATTTGGCGCCTTTGTCCAGGCTCACTGAAAAAGGCTCACCTTTATATTCGTCCGGATTACTGATAACCGGATTGTTGCCCCACAATATAATGCATTTTGGATGATTTTCGTAATCTACGACCGGATTGGTTCCGCATGTAATAATGCTGGTGGCGATTCGGGGGCCATAGCAAAAGTGACCGGCTGTTAAAACATTGGGGGTCCCCAGCAAATTGGCGAAGCGATAGATTGCGGCTTCATTTTCCCTTCCGGTACCGTATCCCATAACAATGGATTCCGCACCGAATTTTTCTTTGTAATTTAGGATTCGCTCGGCAATCGCGGTCAAGGCCTCATCCCAGGAAATGCGCTCCCACTTGCCGCTGGCTTTTGGGCCGACTCTCCTGATTGGGTATGTCAATCGATCCGGATGGTAAGCCAATTGAGGAGAGGCGATTCCCTTGCTGCATAGCGTGCCATGGTTTATGGGACAATCCGGGTCTCCGGCAATTTTTTGGACCACCCCATTTTTAGTATAGATCAAGACCCCGCAGCCGCCATGACACATCCGACAGTGGCTTTTGATAACCTGATCAAACCCGTAGGTTTCCATCTCTTTTTCAATATTTGAATATTTAAATTCAGCCACGGTACATCTCCGGTTCACCGTTCTGGGTTCAGATGTTCAGGGTTCAATCGCCTGGTTCAAAGGTACAAGGTCTTGTTAGATTAGTTTAATTTGTCTCATTGTTAGATTGGTTGGCTTAAACCGGACCAATTGAACAAATTAAACCAATCAAACAAAAATGATTTATTTTAAACTTGATATGCGAACGCCGAAACCTTGAAAGCTGAACATATATACAGAATCAGATCTTTAGAATAGGTCCCGAATGGCTGTCAAGGATTTTTAATTTCCGCACACAGCGCTTATTTGACCGGAAATCACTAAAAAAGCTTGCTAAAACGTAGCCGGTTATCTTAAAAACTTTGTATTTTAAACGAAAACAGTAAGCAGGACACATATTATGGCAAAACATATCGGAATTATCGCCTGCAGCGCCGAAGGTGCTGCGCTTTGTTATCGGACCATCTGCACCGAAGCCCCGTCGAAAATGGGCGAGCACATGCATCCCGAGGTAAGCATGCATACACACGCTTTAGGGGAATACATGGTTCCGATTCGAAAGGGGGACTGGGAAAACGTTGCGGATCTCATGCTTTCTTCGACCCGAAAAGTTTCTCAAATCGGAGCCGAATTTGCGATCTGCCCGGACAACACCATCCACGAGGCATTTGATTTCGTAAAAGAGAAGTCGCCCATACCCTGGCTTCATATAGCAGAAGCGGTCGCTATAAAGGCCCAGGAAGCGGGTTTTAGGCAATTGGCGATTTTAGGAACAAAATACCTTATGGGGGGGCCGGTCTACCCCGGCACGTTGGAAAAATTTAGCATCACCTGCCAGATACCCGACGAAAAAGACCGCAAGCGAATTGACGATATTATTTTTACTGAACTTGTAAATGGTGTCTTTACTGAAAATTCAAGACTTTATTTTAATGAGGTCATTCAGAATTTGAAAAACCGGGGCTGTGACGCGGCCGTTTTGGGCTGTACGGAGATCCCATTAATTGTTGATCCCGCTGATTGTCCTCTGCCGGTGCTGGATTCTACGCGATTGCTGGCCCGCGCCGCTATAAAAGAAGCCTTATGTTCTCAAAAGAAAGTGAGCTAAAGTGACTAAAGTGATCTAAAATGCCTAAAGTTAAGGAGTTCTGTCGATTTTATTAAAATAGATGGAGCGAAGCGACACCATAACTTTAGGCACTTTAGTTCATTTTGGGCACTTTTTTACCTGTTAAATTCATTTTTGGGGAGGGAAAAAAATGAAGACCGGATTGATACTTGTTGATATTCAGAATGATTATTTTGAAGGCGGCCGCATGGAACTGGTCGGTATGGAAGCCGCCGCCACACAGGCAAATAAATTGCTGGCTTTTTTTCGTGACAACCAATGGCCGACTTTTCACATTCAGCACGTAGCCGCCAATGAAAAAGCACCTTTTTTTCGACCGGATACAAAAGGGGTTGAAATTCATGACAGTGTTAAACCCCAATCGGATGATCTTGTTGTACAAAAACACTATCCCAACAGTTTTCGCGAAACACCTCTTTTAAATAAGCTCAAGGATGCCGGGGTTGATGGGGTCGTCATCTGCGGAGCGATGAGCCATATGTGCATTGATGCAACCACACGCGCAGGCGCCGATTTAGGATTCAAATGCACGGTCATACACGACGGCTGCGCAACCAGAAATATCGAGTTTGGCGAAAAGAAGGTTTTGGCTGAAGATGTTCATGCATCCTTTATGGCCGCCTTGGGCGCTGCTTATGCCAAGGTGATAAGCTGCGAGGATTTTATTTCAAACATTAAAAATGATGAATGAATTTAAGAAATGTACATTTTGCGGCCATCGCTGGCAATCCCGCAAAGATTTTCTGGAAGATGCCTCGACGGAAATGATTGGCTATCAGGTGAATTTTGACAATTTGCGCCTGGGCTTTTTTCTGTTCAATCATTTAAACTGCCGGACAACATTCGCTATTCCTGCCGGTGCCTTCAAAGACCTCTACAATGGTCCGGTATATTCGGAACGGCTTTTAGACACAGAACAATGTCCGGGGTACTGCGTGCATGAAAACCAACTGGAACCCTGCCCGGAAAAATGCGAATGTGCCTACGTCAGAGAAATAATACAGACGGTCAGCAATTGGCAAAAAAATGTTTGAGTTCTTGAGTGCCGGAATTCTTTTAGGGTTAGCGGCGGGATTTACGCCCGGACCGCTCCTGGTGCTGGTTATATCAGAAACCCTAAGACACAGCATTAAGGCCGGCATAAAGGTATCCATCGCACCTCTAATAACGGATGTACCCATTATTATAGTTTCACTGTTGGTCCTAAACCGACTGGCTAATTTTAAAGTCATATTAGGCTGCATCTCGATTTTCGGGGGGTTGTTTATACTTTATTTGGGCTATGAATGCCTTAAAACCAGGGGACTGGAGCTAAATTTAGCTTCACACAGCTCCAGTTCTTTCAGAAAAGGCGTGATCACCAATGCCTTAAATCCACACCCTTACATATTCTATATGACTGTCGGCGCACCCATCATTTTTAAGAGCATAAATCAGAATATCTTTTCTACGGCATTGTTTGTTGGAAGCTTTATGCTTTTCCTGGTAGGCTCAAAGGTCGTCCTGGCTATGGTAGTTGAACGCTCGCGATCGTTTTTACAGGGGTCTGTATACATTTGGGTCATGCGAATTTTAGGAATCCTTTTACTGTTTTTCTCTATTGTTCTTTTTAGGGATGGATTTAGATTGCTCGGTTTAACCTAAGTTGAGCCCTCAATTCAGATTTAATTTAATTTTCCTTAGATTGGAATGACAAAAATCTTCCGAAGAACATGAAATTTACTTATGCCATCACCAGAAGACCAGGGAAAAATTTTGCCCAGGGCCTTACAACTGCAAATATAGGCCTGCCAAGTTATGCGCTCATCTTACAACAGCACAGATCATATGTAGAAACCCTGAATTCGATTGGGCTCGAGGTCATTGAGCTTGAGGCCCAGCCGGATTATCCTGATGCTCATTTTGTAGAGGATACCGCAGTGGTGACGCCGCAGGTGGCGATCATCACCAATCCCGGGGCAGAGTCCAGACAGGGTGAAGAAGCGGCCATTGCTAAAATTCTCACACCCTATCGCGCAATTGAACATATTCAAGCGCCCGGCACTTTAGACGGCGGGGATGTCCTTATGATCGGCAACCATTTTTTTATCGGGATCTCTGAACGCACGAATTCGCACGGCGCTGACCAATTGGGCAAGATATTGGAAAAATACGAAAACACCTGGACAACGCTTCAGGTGAGTGCCGCATTGCATTTTAAATCCAGCGTCAATTATGCAGGCAATAATACTTTACTCGTCACCGAAGGTTTTGCCGGCCATAAAGCCCTCAGTGAATATAACAAGATAATTGTAACCCAGGCAGAAGAATATGCTGCCAACGTGCTCTGGATAAACGGTCACCTGTTGATACCCAAAGGGTTTCCCGATACAAAGACAAAACTTAAAGAATTGGATGTAAATATAATCGAACTGGATGTAAGTGAGATGCGCAAAATGGATGGGGGCTTGACGTGTCTGTCTATTCGGTTTTAAAACCGCCAGCAAGTGATCTAAAGTGCCTAAAGTGAGCTAAAGTGAACTAAAGTTAAGGAATCCTATCTTTTTTATAAAGGATGGAGCGCAGCGAGACCATAACTTTAGGCACTTTAGTCACTTTAGCTCACTCTAGGCACTTTTAACTAACCGATATCGAAAGGAGAAGCCATTGTTACCTGAAAAACAGAAAAACCAATACAGGCAATTTTACGATTCGGCTCGTAATAATGACATTTTAGAACCAAAAACCACTTTGATGCTGCACATGGCGACGGCCATGGCCGTTGGTTGTTATCCGTGAATGCAGCACTACCTTGGCGTGGCCAAGGAAGAAGGCCTTAGCGCTGATGAAATCGGAGCCGTTCTTTCCATTGTCATGGCCGTATCAGCAGGAAGAGTCCAGGCACAATTCAAAGACGCATGTGAAATCTATGAATAAAATTAATATCGATGAATTACGTATGTTGGCAGAGGAATATGTGGCAGCCGAACCGGACCGGATGGGTATTGAAGGCTTTTGGCAGACACCGCTTTTGGTCAGCGCATTGATCGATGAACGTTTCGATATTCTGCCGCAGATTGCATTTGAAGAGCATCTGCGCCCGCATGAATTGCTGCCATCAGCCAAATCGCTGGTAGTTTTCTTTATCCCGTTTAAGCGCGAGCTCGTAAAAGAAAATAAAAAAGGAGACCGCCCCTGCCGGAACTGGGGGCTGGCTTATGTTCAAACCAACGATTTAATCAACCGTTTAAGCCAGGCCATAGAAGAATTCTTTGCCGCCAAAGGCTTCAAATCCGGATTAACACCGGCCACCCACAACTTCGATGAAGATATTTTAATGGCCCGCTGGTCACACAAGCATCTGGCGCATTTGTCGGATTTGGGGCGCTTCGGAACGCATCATATGCTGATTACCCCGGTCGGATGTACCGGTCGTCTGGGGAGTCTGGTAACAGAAGCCGACCTGGGAGATAACCCCCTCATTGAAACCGATGAGGCCTGCCTGCTTAAGGCCGGTAAAAAATGCGGGGAATGCATTGAGGCCTGTCCGGTGGATGCTTTAAGTGAAACCGGGTTTGAAAGACGGAAATGCTGGAATCGACTCAATCAGAACCGCGATAGACTGGATTATTTATCGGATTTACCGGATAGCACACATGTCTGCGGCAAGTGTGCCGCACTAATGCCATGCAGTTTTCTCAATCCGGTTGCGAAACTATAAGGAGCCTACTCAAACTAGCGTGGTTTCATTTATATAATTATTATTTAAGTCGGTAGACGGAGATGATTTTACAATAATTAAATCCAAGATTTGCTTGAATTGACACCCGCCAATTATGTTACTGCAATTTTATCAGAGTTGGGATATCATCTTAAATATCGGTAGTTCGGGGTAATTCGTGATATTTTAGGATATCACAGGTTTTCAAAGGCGTGGTATTATACAGATTATCTCAATAAATCTGTATTTCACTGCTTACTGTTTTATTCCTCATCCAATTGTATAATTTTGTAAGTTATAAGTTTCTGTTTTCTATATGCATCTTACTCGCTCGTTGTGCGGCTCGCCTTCACCCCATTGGGTTAACAGGTGCAGTTAATCCTGATATATGAGAAAAAAGCATGCAAACATCGTTTCCTCAGGTTGAGGGTGTTACTCATCGCTTTGTGATAGTCAAAAGCTTTAATTGGCATCTGGCTGAAGCGGGTAGTGGCGAACCTATGCTTCTGCTTCATGGATGGCCACAACACTGGTAT
>JAQYWI010000004.1 GCA_030145015.1 Desulfobacterales bacterium | reverse complement strand
CCTGTTTCAGCAACCACCATGCCAACTTAATAACTATTTGATATTAAATCATATATTTAATTAAGCCGAATTGCGGTCGGAACAGCCAGTTCCTGAATTTATAAAACGGCAACTTCTGATAGGCATCAAAAATGGAACGAGAGAACACAGATAGGTGGTCTGTTCAAGGAAAATGCGGACAGGAAATCTGAATTCCGAAATTAACGGTTCTCGGAATCACCGGTTCTGATTTAATAAAAAAGGCTGCTGGCAGGGTTTACAGGGTTTTAAATTCTTCTTTTCTGATCCCGTATTTATTCATCAGCTTGTTGAGTTGGCGGGTGCTGATGCCGGCCGCTTCAGCCGATTCACCAATCTTTCCTTTATGGCGGGCCAAAACATCCTTCAGGTAATTTCTTTCAATCTCTTCAACGCCGTGCTGCCGGGCCTGGGTCAAGGTTAAGGTCTCGCTTGATGGGATAAATACGGGAGGGGATTCGGATTTAAATAGCTCATTGGGAAAACTTTCCGGTGTCAGCTCGGCTGATGTTTCCAGTATATATGCTCGTTCGATCAAATTTTCCAATTCCCGGATATTGCCCGGCCAGGAATACCTGCTGAAGGCCTCCAGCACATGGGGATGTGTTGAATTTATCTTTTTCAAAGAAAAATTATTCAGGTTTCTTAAAAAGGTCTCGATGAACAACGGGATGTCTTCAACTCGTTCGCTTAATGCCGGTATCTCAATTGGAAATACATTAAGTCGGTAGTAAAGATCTTTTCTAAACTGTCCTTCGGTGCACATCTTTTTCAGATCCGCATTGGTGGCGGCAATCACCCGGACATCTGTTTTAAGGGTTTCTTCACCGCCCACGCGTTGAAATGTCCCATCCTGCAAAACCTGCAATAGCTTGATCTGGGCCGATGGCGTAATCGTACCGATCTCATCCAGAAAAATGGTTCCGCCGTGGGCGATTTCAAACTTTCCTAATTTTCTTTTTATGGCTCCCGTGAAAGCGCCCTTTTCATGGCCGAACATCTCACTTTCAACCAGCGTATCCGGGATTGCGCCACAATGGACACTGATGAACTGAGCATCCCGACGGTTGCTGTGCTGATGAATTAGTTTTGCCAGAACACTTTTTCCGGTCCCCGTATCTCCCATCAGCAATACAGTGCTTTTAGTTGGGGCAACGGAACGGGTATTGTCGAATGTTTTTTTCATTGCAGGACTTTTTGTCTGCACGAGCTCAAGCGAATCAACGTCCCAGAATTGATCCCGTAAATAATCTAGCTCCGATTTTACCATTATGGACTCGGCAATGTTATCAGCGATATACTTTACTTCCACTGGATCTGCGGGCAGGGGAAGATAGTCACTCGCACCGGCTCTCACTGCTTTTATGGCTTTGTGGATCTGATTATGAGGGGCCATAATGATTATTTCAATTGTGGGGTATCTTTGCCAGAAAGGCTGCATGGCCTCTTTGTAATTTTCATCAGGAACTTCTTTAAAAAGGATGTCCAGGTCAATGAATATAAGATCATAGCGTTTTTTGGGCAGTAATTCTACTGCCTGGTGTTTCGTAGACGCTCGATCCACACGATAACCCGATGGGAAACAAGAACGGATTGTATGGAACAATTTTTGTTCGGAGGTGGTAACCAGAATAGATTTCATATTTTTCCTTTATTCCGAAAACTCTAAGGTTAATGAATCGGCCTATTTCTAATATCTTTTAGCAAAATGTCAACAAAATTAGATCGTCAATCATTTCTAAAAAATTGACTCAAACATTTTTCAAGTTTGGTAACAAACTGCAATTTTTAAATGGAGCCTAACCATATAAGAAGCGAATTATCGATTCTCAAGAATATGATTTCGGAACCGATACTTCTTAACTTAAATAATTTAGTAATTACGACTCCTTAGAGCTGGCGAGGTGGCAATTAGTCATAGCAAAAAAGCGATTTGACACAAAAATCGGAATATCAAGTTCCGGTAGTATTTAACGGCCATTAAGAATACATTTAAATTTCGGCGAGTTATGATTTTGGCATATTTGTTGCCTTATCTAAGCGCCAGATATATTTGGCCATCCGGAGGTATCGTTGTTTGAAGGTCATAAGCCGGGCGAGGTTGAATTCTTCACGATGATGCAAATGATAAAAGTCACCGAAAAAAGAACAGATAGACGGCATGAGTGTGAAGCCAAGATTAAATGGACGCAGTTTAATCGAGAATCATTTAATTATGGCCAAGAAATTTTTTACCATGCCAGGGTCTTAAATTTCAGCAGAGGCGGTTTGTATTTTGAAACCGAATATCCCCTCCAACCGGGAATTACTATATTATTTCGCATAGAAGTATCTCGTGGTGAAGCTTCAAATTTAGAAGATTGCGCATGCTTACGCACGATTTCGCTTGCAGACGTAAAATGGTGTCGGGACCTGGTTAAGAATGGTGAATCTTATTTTGGTATCGGTGCTCGATACCCCATGCACTATTAAACAAATATTCCCTTAATTAAGCTGTTGGTTTCGGATCAAGGCCTCAGAAAGAGAGGCTTTGGTTGATTCAAAGAAAACAAATCAAAGAAATAAGCATAAGAGGTGACATTATGGCACTTGTAAGACGGGATCCCTGGACAAACCTCTCCTTTTTGCAGGATCAAATCAACCGAATGTTTTGGGAAGCTTTCCCTTTGCCGGCTGCGATTAGTCCGGAAAAAGTAGTCGCCAGCTATAAGGCAGGGGTGCTTGAAGTGAAAATCCCCAAGCCGGAGGAACAAAAACCGAAGCAGATTGATATTAACTAACTGAAAATCGTGATCTGTAACATTAAGCTGCTCCTTCACTATAAAAGTGGTTCCCTTTAATCGGGAACCACTTTTTTGGGAAGAAGTGCTTCCGTTTCAATGAAAATAAAATGACATTTATAAAAGATGAAACCGAAAATTAAGCCGAAATCAACTGTTGAGTCATTATGAAACGAAAAGATCGCCATCACCTTCACCTGTTGTGTGACATCAGCCAGCTTGCTGCTTTATTGACTGGGAGCGAAGATATTGAAAATTTTTTACAGCGCACGGTAGAGATGATCGCCCGTCACATGAACGCTGACGTATGTTCAATTTATTTATATGATGAAATATCCGGGGATTTGGTGCTGGACGCCACCATCGGATTAAATCCAGCTGCCATCGGCAATGTCCGCATGAAGATCGGCGAGGGTCTGGTCGGAACCACCCTGGCTAAACGGGAGCCGCTAAATGAAGGCTGTGCCAGGCGTCATCCCGGGTTTAAATATTTCAAAGAGGTCCGCGAAGATCCTTTTGATTCGTTTCTGGCGGTACCCATTCTCAGAGGTGATGAGAAAATTGGCGTTCTGGTTGTTCAGCATAAGATTCGCGATTACTTCGGTGATGTTGATATCCGGGTCATGCGGGGGATAGCCTCCCAGCTTGCTAGTGCCGTCGGCAACGCGCGCCTGCTGATCGAAAGAAATCTGCAAAAGAAAGATCAGGATCACGATTACCGTGCGGCGAAACCCTTAAGATTTATTAAGGGGAAAATGGCTGCCGGGGGGCATGCTTTTGCGCCGGCTTTTGTTTTCGAGAAAAGCCACGCAGGGCTGCTTGGTGAGTATCAAGATGAACGAGATGAGAAATCTAAACACAACCTGGCTGATTTTCACCGTGCGATTCAGGCGACAGCCGAACAGCTTAAAGAATACCAGGAACGATTTGCCCGGCGCCTGCCTGAAAGTGTTGCCTTGATCTTTTCAGCGCACCTCATGATCCTCAAAGATGTCCGTTTCATGCGTGAGATGGAAAAGAGAATATCGCAAGGCGCGCCGCCTGCCGCAGCGATACGAGCGGTTTCCAGGCATTACATAAATCTTTTTTCTTCCAGTGCCCATGCCCATATCAGGGAAAAAGCCAATGACGTTCAGGATCTTGCCGGACGGATCCTGAAGAATCTGGAACACAAAGATGAAATAGATCCAACTTTAAGAGGAGATCGGATCGTGATTGCCCAGGAGCTTTATCCTTCCGATGTCTTACGGCTGGCTTCTGAAGATGTTAAAGGCATCATTCTGGTGGGCGGCGGAGTGACCTCCCATGTGGCCATCCTGGCACGTTCGCTGCAGATCCCTCTGATGATTACCGACGAACCGCAATTGCTTCGTCTTGCCGAGGATACGCCGGTTATCATGGATGCGGAAAACGGCAGTATCTATGTGAAACCATCTGAAGAAATTGTCAGTGAATATCAATCAGAAGAGAAGACGCTATTAGCGCAAGAAATTCCATCTCAGAATGTTTCCCCGGAGACATACAGTCGCGACGGCTTTCGAATTCGACTCCTTGCCAACATCAATCTTTTGCGCGACCTTAAACTTGCCCGTGAGCTGAAAGCCGAGGGGATTGGGCTTTATCGCTCCGAGTTTCCGTTTCTGATTCGATCTGCAGTTCCTTCCGAGGAGGAGCAATTTTTTATCTATCAGCAGCTTTTCGACGAGATGCCTGGAAAAGATATTACCATTCGTACCTTGGATATCGGCGGCGACAAGCTGCTGGCCTATCAAGATCTCAAAGGTGAAGCCAACCCGGAATTGGGATTAAGGGGCATTCGGTTCTCTTTACGCTACAGGGATATATTCCATCAACAGTTACGAGCAATACTACGGGCCGCTGCAAGCACAAAAACAGTGCGGATCATGTTTCCCCTGATTTCTTCTCTGGATGAATTTCAACAGGCCAGACAGGCTGTGAACGATTGCATGCTTGCACTTAAAATCGAAAATTTACCCCATCATCAACATCCATTAATTGGTGTATTGGTTGAATTGCCTTCAATTGTGGAAATCATTGATGAACTTGTAGCTGAAACCGATTTCCTCTCGATCGGCACCAACGATTTTGTACAATACATGTTGGCGGTTGACCGCACAAATGAAAAGGTCGTTGATTACTACCAACCCTATCATCCTGCGGTTTTAAGAAGCCTGGCAAAAATTGTGAAGGCAGCAAATACTCAAAATAAAAGTATATCCGTCTGCGGTGAATTGGCACATGAAAAAGATTATATCCCGTTTCTTCTTGGTATTGGAATCCAAATTTTGAGTGTCTATCCCAAATTTTTGCCATCGGTTCAAAATATTATTTCAAGTTTAACGATTTCAGAGGCTATAGCATACGCCCAAAGACTTTTATCTGAGGCAACTATCCAGGGTGTGTACCGCGCAATTGAAAAATTCAACAAAAGTTAGCCGGCAATTTAAACAAGCATGAAACCATTATTGGTTGAATTAAAATGCGAGGCATAACTCCATAATCCAAGTGAAGAGGGGAAAATGCAAAATCATAATAAGCCTAGTGAACATCGATCAGGAGACGTAAGCAGGCCCTACAATTTGATGGACGGAGCGACCGGCGAAGGCCTGAAGGTGATCAGGGAGCTTGACGAACAGCGCAAAATTTCAGCCGATTCAGCGTTGCCTTTGGATGAGCGTCTGGAGGCCTATGAAGATATTTTTGATTCAGAGGTAGGAGATACGTCCCTGGTTAGAGCGCGCAATATTGAGCGCGAAGTCGGTCTGCGTCAAATTTTCCTGAAATTCGAAGGCGGTAATCCGACCGGCACCCAGAAAGACCGGATTGCATTTGCCCAGGCCATGGATGCCATACGGCGGGGTTTTGATACCATCACGATGGCAACATGTGGCAATTACGGTGTTGCGATGGCGCTGGCCGCCTCCTTCGCCGGGCTGAAATGCCAAATTTGCATTCCCGAAAACTACCATACCAACCGGATAAAAGAAATGCTCGAGCTCGGAGCAGAAATTGTCTGGGTTGCCGGGGATTATGAAAACGCGGTAGCTGTTTCCGGGGAATTGGCCCAAAAAAACGAGCTGTACGATGCCAATCCGGGTGGCGAAAATACGGTGACTCAGCTGCTTGCTTACGGGCAAATCGCCTATGAGATATATGACGAGCTGCGGGACGCACCTCTGGCCGTTGCCGTTCCGGTTTCAAACGGAACCACTCTTGCCGGAATCCATCGGGGGTTTTTGAGCCTGTATCGGCGCGGCAAAACCTCCCGAATGCCGCACATCGTTGCGGGTTCTTCGTTCCGCAAAAATCCGATTGTGCAGGCGTTTTTAAAGAATATGCCGACATGTGAAGACCTTAATCCCGCGCAAATCAGGGAAACCAGTGTGAACGAACCGTTGATTAACTGGCATGCGATTGATGGAGATGTTGCCCTGGAAGCGATCCGCCAAACCCATGGCTGGGCGGCCAATGCCTCGGATAAAGCAATGCTCTCCTCTTCGAAATTGATTCGTGAGAAAGAAGGTCTGCAGGTTTTGCCGGCCTCGACCGCCGGCTTGATCGCTTTAATGGAACAGCATCAAAAGCAACCACTCGCCGGTGATCGTTATGTCGTTATGTTAACAGGGAGGAAATCATGAACCAATTGCCGGAGGGAAATGCCATCGTATATTGTGAAGGGGCCTTCAACACGCCGAACGGTAAAACGGCTCATGGTTTGGTCAGGTTCACGAACCGATATCGTGTACTTTCGGTTGTCGATTCTCGCTATGCCGACCGGGATGCCGGTGACGTATTGGACGGTAAAGCAAACCGGATTCCGATTTTCGGTTCCGTGGAACAGGCCGTAAAGGAGGCCGACAGCCATACGCATCCGGCCACACACTTCGTTGTCGGTCTGGCCCCGGACGGGGGCCGCCTGACTTCAAAAGCGCGGCAGGATGTCAAAAGGGCCATTTCATATGGCTTGAACGTGGATTGCGGCCTGCACGATTATCTCTCGGAAGATCGCGAAATGATGAAGCTTGCCGCTCAATATGATGTTAAAATTCGAGATATTCGTAAACCGCCGCGAATCCAAAAACTTCATTTTTTCAGCGGTAAAATTGAGGAGGTTAAGGCCCTGAAAATCGCTGTGCTGGGAACCGATTCGGCCATCGGCAAACGCACCACGGCCTTACTGACCGTCAACGGCTTTAAGGATCTGGGGCTGCGCGCTGAGATGATCGGCACCGGTCAGACCGCCTGGATGCAGGGAGTCAAATACGGGCTTATCATGGACTCCCTGGTGAACGATTTTGTTGCCGGCGAAATTGAGCATGCGGTGTGGACTGCCTGGAAAGAAGAAAAACCGGATCTTATTGTGATCGAGGGGCAGGGAAGTTTAATGAATCCGGCTTATCCGGGCGGCTTTGAAATCCTGGCTGCCGGTCGGCCCGATATCATCATACTTCAGCACGCGCCGGCACGGCTTGAATATGACGGGTTTCCCGGCTATCCGATCCAGCCCCTGACACAGCAAATTCAGGTGATCGAACTGTTGTCCGGAAAACCGGTGGCGGCGGTTACCATCAACCACGAGGGCCTGTCCACTGATCAAGTTCCATCGATTTGCGATGCGATCGAAAAAGAAGTCGGTCTGCCCGCTTTTGATGTTCTACGGGATGGGGCCGGTGCTTTTGTGAAATTCTTAAAATCGCATGTTAAATAAATTATAAAAAGAGGAACCATGGCTTCCAAACAAACGCGACCGAAACCCAACCGGAAATCTGCTTCCGGGAAAACAGCACATGACCCGCTTTCAGCCCTGCAGGTCTTTGACCGGCTGGAAATTGGTCCGGTTAAACATGAACCCAGAAGGCTGATGGCACCCTATCGCCTTTTTTGGAACGGACGTGAAGATCGAACTGAGCTGATTTACAGCTATGAAGAGACGGTATTTGATCCTTCGGAACCGGAATCGCGGAATTTAGCGGATATGATTGCCGCCCAGGTGGCCCTCAACTATGGGTTGTTTTGCCGAACCATTGTTTTCCGCGGAACCTTCGACGAACTCGATCGCCGCTTCCTCCAGGATATGGCCGAAAACACCGCCCGGGAAATTTATGTTAAAAAATTTATCGAGCCTAACCCCTTTCTGACCGGTCCGGTCATGCAGTTGCCCGCGGTGAAAAAACAAAAATATCTGCGCGCCACGCTGGAATTTCCGGAAACCCCCGCGCTGAAACCGAAAGCAAAGTGGCAGCTGTGGTCTGCTGACAGGCATCGCCATTGTATCCTGTCCAGCGGCGGCAAAGATAGCCTCTTAAGCTACGGGTTGATCAATGAAATCGGTCGCGAAGTCCATCCGATTTTTGTAAACGAGTCCGGGCGGCACTGGTTTACAGCCCTGAACGCCTACCGGTACTTTAAAGATAACATTCCCAACACGGCCAGGGTGTGGGTCAATTCCGATCGGCTGTTTGCCTGGATGCTTCAGCGCATGCCGTTTATCCGCAAGGATTTTGCGAATATCCGCTCCGATGAGTATCCGATTCGATTGTGGACCGTGGCGGTTTTTCTATTCGGCGTTTTACCGCTTTTACGCAAACGCGGTATCGGCCGTCTGCTGATCGGCGATGAATATGACACTACGGTGCGCAAGGTGGCCCTCGGCATCCCGCATTACGACGGGCTCTATGATCAAAGCATTTATTTTGATCATGCGCTTTCGAGGTATTTTATGCGCAAGGGTTGGAATATCAGTCAGTTTTCCGTACTGAGACCGTTATCCGAGCTTCTCATCGAAAAGATACTGGTCGAGCGCTATCCGGATCTTCAGCGGCAGCAGATCTCCTGTCACGCAGCCCATAAGGAGGGCGAGCGGGTCTGTCCCTGCGGGCATTGTGAAAAGTGCCGCCGCATTGTGGCCATGTTAAAAGCCATCGGCGCCGACCCGCTTCAATGCGGCTATTCTTCTTCTCAGATTCAGGATTGCTTTAAAAAATTACCTCATAAGCGCATTTCACAGGAGGCAGCCGGCGCGCGGCATCTTTTTTCCATACTGGCGCAAAAAGGTTTAATCGATGCAAAAGAACTGCCCCCAAAGGCCGCCAGAGAACATCCGGAAATCTTAAAATTACGATTCGATTCGAAGTCTTCTCCCATCAATTCGATACCCACCGATCTTCGCAAACCGCTTTTTCGAATTTTTCTCAAACATGCCGGCGGAGCAGTGCTGCGCAGCGGGCGCAGTTGGGAAAAAGTGAATGTGCTCAAAGATCCGGCTGTCGATGCGACCTTTCCTTTCGAATTCGATCCCCTCTCATCGAGAAACGAGGCCAATCACACCCTGGAACCATCCAGTGGCGCCGGTTACCTGTGGGGTGAGCTGACCTGGCGCCAGGCCAGGACGCGAATCAAAAAAATGGATGTCGCCCTGTTGCCGGTGGGTGCGGTCGAGCAGCATGGGCCGCATCTGCCGCTGGACACCGATGCATTTGATGCCGATTATCTGGCGTGCAGGGTGGCGGAGGCCTGCAGCGACCCCAAACCGCTGGTGCTGCCCCCGATTTCCTATGGGGTGTCCTATCACCATGCTGATTTTACGGGAACGGTCGGCATATCCAATGATACGCTGGCTAAAATGATTTATGAAATCGGGATGAGTGTTGCGCGCAACGGCATCCGCAAGCTGGTGATTATCAACGGTCATGGCGGCAACAGCCCGGCTCTGAATTATGCCGCCCAGATGATCAATCGAGATGCCCGCATTTTTGTCTGCGTCGACACCGGGGAAACCAGTGATGTGGACATCGACAAAATTGTAGAGACACCCAACGATGTGCATGCCGGTGAAATTGAAACCAGCACCAGCCTGGCAGTGCGCCCCCACCTGGTTAAGATGGATCAGGCTAAAAAACATATTCCGAAATTCTCCAGCAGATATCTGGACTTTACTTCCAAACGCGGTGTTTTGTGGTACGCTTACACTCGAAAAATTTCGCCCAGTGGTGTGATGGGTGACCCGACCAAAGCCAGTGCCGCTAAAGGGGAAAGGATATGGGAAACAATGATTGCCCACCTGGTGTCCCTGGTTGAGGATTTAAAGCGCCTGACCCTTGAAGAGATTCATCATCGGAATTACTGATCATGAAAATTACCCGTCTGGAAATCTGGCCGGTTGAAATGCGATTGGCCGAACCCTATACCATCGCTTATGAACGCATTGATTCGACGACCAACATTTTTTTGCGCCTCGAAACCAATACCGGCACTGTCGGATATGGTTGTGCCGCACCGGATAAACAGGTTACCGGTGAAACCCCCGAGACGGTTATAAAAATCTGCAGCGATGCAATTGATCCGGTCGTGAAGCACTCGGATCCGTTGCGGCTTGCCCTAATCACCGAAAAACTGGTACCGATTTTACCTGATCATCCATCCGCGGTGGCCATGGTGGATATGGCGCTGCATGATATCCTGGGTAAAGTCTGCGGGCTGCCCCTCTACAAACTGCTGGGAGGCTATCGCACGCGCATAAGGACCTGTGTGACCATCAGCATTTACCCCCTGGCTGAAACGGTTGCCAGAGCCGAAGAATGGATTAAAAAAGGATTCAGATCCTTGAAAATAAAAGGTGGGCGAAATGTAGAGGCGGACATTGAGAAGGTTTTAAAGGTGCGGGAAAAAGTGGGCAAAAAGATCGAGCTGCGCTTTGATGCCAACCAGGGATATACAGAGGCAGAGGCGCTGCGCTTTGTTAACGCAACCCGTTCGGCCAAACTCGAATTGATCGAACAGCCGACAAACAGGGCGGATTTTGACCTTCTGGGCAAAATCACCGATGGCGTACCGATACCGGTGATGGCCGATGAGAGTATCATGAACCTGCGAGATGTTTTTCGACTGGCCCGCAAAGGACTGGTGGACATGATCAACATAAAATTGATGAAAGTCGGCGGTATCGCCGAGGCCGCGAGGATAAATGCCGTCGCCCGCGCTGCAAGCCTCGAGGCCATGGTAGGATGTATGGACGAATCGGCCTTGGGCATCGCGGCCGGTCTGCACTTTGCGCTGGCACGGCCCAATGTGATTTATGCGGATTTGGACGGCCATCTGGATCTATTGGACGATCCTGCCCAGGGGGCTGTCGTTTTAAAAAAGGGAATTCTTTATCCAACGCCAAAACCCGGTCTGGGATTTGAATTAAAGTGAAATTCGAAATGTTACTCAAATATTTTACAAGGAAAGAGTTAAAATCCATATGTATCGTATTATGGAACCTATTACTGATTTTCGCAGGCAGCGTTCTTTGCGCAGCAGCCGTTAAAGGGATTCTGGTTCCCAAACAATTTCTGGCCGGCGGTGTAACCGGACTGGCCCTCCTCGGTCATTATGTCTTTCCGTCCCTGCCGATCGGATTTATCTATTTCCTGCTGAACATACCCCTGTTTGTCATCGGCTGGATGTTCGTGGGTAGACGTTTCTTCTGGTACAGCCTGGCGGGGATGGTCATTTTTTCAGCCGTCATATTCTGGCCGTATCCGGTTTTCCCTGTTGAGGACATGATTCTCAATGCCCTGGCAGCCGGAATCATCTCCGGGATAGGTTCGGGTATTATTTTAAGATCCCTGGGGTCTGCAGGTGGTTTGGATGTTCTCTCAGTGATTCTATTTAAACGCTTCTCGATACGTCCGGGAAACACGGTAATGACGTTTCATGCTATATTGCTGTTTATTGCCCTATTTCGCCTGCCGATGGAAATCGTTTTGTATACATTGATTTATCTTTACATCAATTCTCATTTTGTTAATCTGGTGGTGATCGGGCTCAACCAGCGCAAGGCCATAATGATCATCTCTCCTCAATGGAAAGAGATTTCCCATCAAATCATGGACAAACTGCAACGGGGTGTGACCATCGTTAAAGGAGAGGGCGGATATTCCGGGCAGCAACTGCATATTCTGTACTCGGTTGTTACATTTACGGAACTTTCGCGTTTCAAAGAACTGATTCGCAAAGTCGATCCCAATGCTTTCGTCGTCGTCACAGAAACCCTTGAAGTTATGGGTAGGCGCATCGGCAATCAGCCTCACTGGTAAAATGATTAATATGCTACAAAAATTATAAATAAATTAAAAATGCAAATTCCCGTAGTTGATGAAAAAAAAATTAAATAATTACGCCAAAACCCTTTATGGCCTTATTCTAATCATTGCCGTTTTGCAGATCTATGTCCCCAATGCTATTTCCGGGGAAAAACAGGTTGCCGGCTGGGTGGAAAGAGTCAGCATTTTCCCGGGCAATTTGGAAATCAAGGCCAAGCTGGACACCGGTGCCAGGAATTCATCTTTAAATGCAAACCATATTGAGGAATTTGAGCGTGACGGGGCAAAATGGGTGCGCTTCAAGTTGAAAAACTGGAAAGGACGAACGCTAAGTATGGAGGCCAGAGTGATTCGCATGGCCATAATCAAACAGATTGGGACTTCATCGATCACGCGTCCAGTCATTCGCCTTGGAATCTGCCTGGGCAAAGTGTACAAGGAAGTTGAAGTCAATCTGGAGGATCGGGGGAAATTTAATTACCAGATGCTTATCGGACGCAGTTACCTCCGAAATTCAACTCTGGTAGACGCCTCTGCAACGTTTAAGGTTAAACCGGACTGCCAGGGAGTAATACCTAAATGAACAGGCGTCATCTAATCATTCTGACGGTTACATTAATGTTTATCGGGTCAATTGTATTTTTGTACAAGGCGCTGGTATTGGATTTTCCGCTGGTGCCTGAAGTTCGATCCGATATCTGGGATGTTGAGGCCCACCTGACCTTTGTCTCCGACGATAAACCTATCAAGGTTTCAATGAATCTTCCTCGCAATTCCCACCGATTTGCGATCGTGAATGAGAATTTTATTTCCCGTGGCTATGGCGTCAACGTCGTAGCCGAGGACGGGAAACGCAAGGTTCATTGGTCGATTCGCAAGGCTAAGGGAACTCAAAATCTTTATTACCGGGCTTCAGTGCGCCGGATGGGTCGAGACATCCCCCCCAAGAAACCTGAAGGATCCAGACCTAAAAAACCCGACCTTAAAGGCGCTTATCGCGAGGCCTCCGAGGCCATTGTCTCGGAGGTACGTGAAAAATCCGCTGATATAAACGGCATCGTCATCGAGTTATTGCAACGCCTTAATAACCCCCGGCCGGGTGATAATGTCGCGCTGCTGCTGGGGAAAAAAGCCTCGGTCCAGAAGAAAGTGGATCTATCCGCTCAATTACTGGCGTTGGCCGGTATTCATGCCCGCAGCGTGCATGGTATTCGGCTGGAAGATCAAAGGCGCAGTTCGACAATTATCCGCTGGCTGGAAATTTACGATCAAAAGCAGTGGGTATCCTATGATGCGGTTACCGGAAAGCGCGGCGTTCCCGAGGATTACCTGGCCTGGTGGCGGGGAATGGAGCCGCTGGTTCAGTCTCAGGGAACGAAAAACCTTGCCGCAACAGTATCGGTGTCTCGAAGCGAGGAGCCGGTTATACAGGCTGCGCTTGATATAGAAGAGATGAAGAAACCGTTTTTGCTGAATTTTTCGTTGTTCAGCCTTCCGATTGAAACCCAGTCGGTCTATCATGTCATCCTGTTGCTGCCGGTCGGTGTTTTTTTACTGGTGATTCTGCGAAACGTAATCGGCATCCGAACCTTTGGAACGTTCATGCCGGTGCTGATTGGGCTGGCATTTCGAGAAACCCAACTGGTCTGGGGTCTCTTTCTGTTTACGACCTTAATTGCACTGGGATTGAGTATCCGGTTATATCTCGCGCATCTGCAGTTGCTGGTCGTGCCGCGTCTTTCGGCTATTCTGATTATTGTTATATTTTTGATGGCCGGTTTTAGCATTCTGACCCATAAACTGGGTCTGGAACGGGGACTATCGGTAGCCCTTTTTCCCATGGTGATTTTGACCATGACCATTGAAAGAATGTCTATTGTGTGGGAAGAGCTGGGGGCCCTGGAAACCCTGCAGCAGGGCGCATGGTCCCTGGTCGCGGCCGTGCTGGCCTATATCGTGATGACGATAAGCTATATTGAACATCTGGTATTTGTGTTTCCGGAGTTGCTGCTCATCTTGCTGGCCGGGATGTTACTGCTGGGGCGCTATTCAGGATTCAGATTGCTGGAATTGCCGCGGTTCAAAGCGCTGGCAAAATTAGGATCAGATGATTAAGCTAAAAAAACAGCTTGCTGAAACCGGTGTGCTGGGGATCAACCGGCGAAACGCCGAATACACCATGAAATACAATTCGCGGCATCGCTATCCCCTGGTGGATGACAAACTGCGAACCAAAAAACTTGCCTTGAAAGCCGGTATCGCCGTACCTGAGCTTTATGGCGTCATTGAGACGGAATACGAAGTCCGCAATCTCGCACACCTGGTTCAATCCTACCCGGACTTTGTCATAAAACCCTCCAGAGGATCCGGTGGAAGGGGCATTTTGGTCATCAGTGGGCGTTCAAAGGAGATGTTTCGCAAAGCCGACGGAGTTCTGATGAACCGTGACGAGGTAGAATATCATCTTTTTAATGTCATCAGTGGCCTTTACAGCCTGGGGGGTCAGCCGGATAAGGCATTGATCGAATATCGGGTGCAATTTGACCCGGTGTTCGAAGCCATCAGTTATCAAGGAGTGCCTGATATACGTATGATTGTTTTTCTCGGTGTGCCCGTCATGTCAATGGTGCGCCTGCCCACTCGCATGTCCGGCGGTAAAGCCAATCTGCATCAGGGGGCCATCGGCGCAGGAATCGACATCACCTCCGGCAAAACCCTGACAGCGGTATGGAAAAATAATATCATTTCCGAACATCCGGATACCGGCAATCAGGTCACCGGTGTTACCATCCCGAACTGGGACGCGTTGCTCAACATCGCCGCCCTCCACTTTGAGCTAATCGGCCTTGGATATATCGGTGTCGATCTCGTATTGGACAAAGATAAAGGACCGTTGATCCTGGAGGTAAACGCACGCCCGGGCCTCAATATCCAGATTGCCAACCGGGCAGGCTTGCTACCGCGTTTAAAACTGGTTGAGCAGCATCACACCGAGTTGGTAAATCTTGATGACCGTGTTGAATTTTCGAAACATAACTTCGAGCATAGCAGATAATTCATCCGTCCGGAAAGGAGGCTTATCATGATCAGAATCGTTATCTTTTTATGTCTGATCGCTTTTGTTCTTATCTTTGTCGTTCAAAATACCCAGGTGGTCGAGTTCCGATTTCTGGTATGGACGATATCCATGTCACGCGCATTAATGCTGTTCGGTACGCTGGCGATCGGATTTATTGCCGGTTGGCTATTGACCTTGCCGAAAGGCAAAAAAAAGTATCGAGATGAAAGCAAAGGTAGAAAATAATATTTATTTGGAAGAGGAATGAAAAATGAAAGAAAAAATTGTTTTTTTCTTTATTCTCTTATCTTTGAGTTCATTTTGTCAGGCCGATGATAGAGCAAGGGACCGCGCCACGCTTCGCGGTATTCAATCGATAATTGTAAAAGTTCACCCTGTAGAGTCGGAATGGCGCGCTGAACTTGAAAAGGTGGGGCTGTCTGAAAGCGTTTTGCAATCATCCATCGAGCAGCAACTGCAGAAGGCCGGCATTCAAGTCTTAGCCGAGGAGGCCTCCAATCAATCGGCATTTGAAGGTATTCTGAGCGTGAGACTCAAATTTGTTGCTCATGAACCCGCCAAAAAAACATTTTTATCTCTCGATGATAAGGAAGAAAAAATTGAGACAGCGGACACCAAAAAAAAATACATTTATGCACTCCGTCTTAACCTTCGCCAAATGGTCGCCTTGCAGCGTGATTCGTCCGTAAAGGCATTTTCAATTACCTGGCAGGCTGAATCCGTGGGGTTGAGACGTCTGGCGCTTATTAAGGATGATATTAAAAGTCAGGTGGATGTATTTATCGAGGCTTACGCTTCAGAAAATCCGAATTTGATAAAAAGGTAATCATGATTGAACAGGAAAATATTTTTCCCAATCTCCCGCAGCGGATAAGCGGGCTGGGCGAGTTGGCAGAAAACTTATGGTGGAGCTGGAATCCGGCTGCGCGAATGCTGTATAAAACTTTAGACCGTCAGGCCTGGAAAGAAAGCGTGCATAATCCGGACAAAATGCTCAAAGAGCTTCCGAAAAAGATTCTGGAAGCTGCAGCCGGCAACGCGGACTACTTGCGACAATATGACGTCGTGGTATCACGGTTTGCCAAATATATGGAAACAAAGGGGTGCCCGTTTTTACCTGATCTACCGGATCCAGGGGTTTCTGCTATTGCCTATTTTTCAGCTGAATATGGGCTGCATCGATCACTGCCGTTTTATGCCGGCGGATTGGGCTTTCTGGCCGGGGATCACCTGAAGGAATGCAGTGATTTGAATGTTCCGGTTGTTGCGGTAGGATTTATGTATCCGGAAGGTTATCTTTATCAGCAAATCCGTGATGACGGCTGGCAGGAAAATTTTACAGAAAAGCTGGATCGAGATGCTGCACCGATTGCCCGGGTGTTGACTGCAGACGGTAACCAGCTTGTGGTCAAGGTCCCTCTGATCGAACCGCAGATTCATGTAGCGGTATGGCGAGTGGATGTCGGTCGAGTGCCACTTTATCTCATAGATACGGATATCGAGATAAACGATCCCTGGAATCGAGGGATATCGGCGCGGCTTTACACCGGCGATTTGGAGCAGAGGCTGCGCCAGGAGATTGTTCTGGGAATCGGCGGGGCCGAAGTGCTGGAGACCCTGGGAATTAAACGTCTTATCTTACACCTGAATGAAGGTCATGCTGCATTTGCCCTGTTGGAGCAAATTCGGGACCGAATCAATCAGGGCAATAATTATCAGGAGGCCTCGGAGTGGGTGCGGAATACTTCTATTTTTACGACTCACACCCCGGTGACTGCCGGCCATGATGTCTTTCCGTTTCATCTAATTGAAAAATATTTTCACGCATACTGGCCGGCACTGGGGTTGGATCACGACGCATTTCTAAAACTTGGCGTTCATCCGGAAAAACCGGAAGCCGGGTTTAATATGACGGCTATGGCGCTGAGGCTCTCCAAATACCGCAATGGTGTCAGCAAAAAGCATGGAGAAGTATCCCGCCAGCTTTGGCAAAGTCTCTGGCCGGATTTGCCCGAAGGCGAAAGCACCATTGACCATGTAACCAATGGTATCCATGTCCCGACCTGGATTGAGCCCAAGATGAAGCTTCTTTTGGATAAACATCTGGGATCCGAATGGAAGGAAGATCACGACAATCCGCTCATCTGGGAATTGATTGAAAAGCTTCCGGATGAGGAACTCTGGAAAACCCATTATTGGTTGAAGATCAAATTGATTGATGCCATTCGCGAACGGTCCCGTCTGCGCTGGGCGAAAGAAAGGGCGAATCCATCGATCATTCTGTCCGGAGGATCGTTGCTGGATCCCTCGGTCCTCACCCTCGGTTTTGCGCGGCGATTTGCGACTTATAAAAGAGCGGATTTGATTTTTTACGATCTTGAACGTTTAAAAAAACTTCTCAATGATCGCTGGCGGCCCATGCAGGTCATTTTCGCCGGCAAAGCACATCCGGCCGACGACTCGGGCAAGCGCATACTCCAACGAATTTTTAATGTCAGCCGTGACCCCGACATGGGCGGACGCATTGCCTTTGTCGAAGATTATGGTGAGCAGTTGGCGCAGTACATGGTACACGGGGTGGACGTATGGTTGAACAACCCCCTCCCGCCGATGGAAGCCAGCGGGACCAGCGGCATGAAGGCAGGGCTGAACGGAGTACCGCAGCTTAGTGTCTTGGATGGCTGGTGGATGGAAGGCTACAACGGCAAAAACGGCTGGGCCGTAAGCCATGAAGAAATGAATGGTGATCGGGATCAAACCGATGCTGCTGAGATTTACCGACTTCTCGAAGAAGAAATTATTCCCCTGTATTACGATGTTTCAGAAGAAGGCGTACCATACGGATGGGTAAAGGTAATGAGAGAATCGATAAAGAGCACTGCCGCCAGGTTTTCGGCCCGACGAATGATTAAGGAATATGTTGAAAAGTTTTATAAAAAGGCATTAAAAAACATATAGAACAAAATTCGGAATTGCCTATTATTTAAATTTGAAATGATAAAATTAGAATGGATCTGCACCCGATAATTCGATTATCAAAATAGGAAATAATGATTCCGTCAAAAGAAAATATAAGAACTGCCAAGTCTTGTTTTTTTTTGTTTAGATTTCAAGCAATTAAGTAAATAATCGTACACACCGCGATCGTTTCACACCTAAATATATTACCGAAACCAGTCACGCCAGTTCACATCTCAATGCTCCCTTTTATTTTTTTGTGTTATTCCAATAGCTTATATTTTGGCACACCAGTTGCTATATGGATTATCAGGGTCTATCAGATTTTTATTACTGACAATGGGAGACAATAAAAGATGGAAAAAATAGTCAAAAACGAAAACGATAACATCATAGTTTATTTGTACGCTGGTGCTGTTATAGTGGCATTCATATTCGGGTTGGCATATCTTGCTTGGATCAGACCCTATTTTTAAAAATACGTTTTAACCACCACCCAGCTTACGATTGTAAAAAAAGGAGGAAAAAAAGATGTTTGATTTAGTTCCCTGGAGAAAACAACAAAAAGGGGATGTTTCCCGTCTTCACCACGAAATTGGCGATCTGCGCAACCGATTCTTTGGGCGGGGTTTTGCGGTTCCCGGTGATCCTCTTGGGAAAGCACTCTGGTTTCCGACGGCTGATATTTTAGAAGACAAGAAGAAAATAACTCTGAAAGCCGAAATACCGGGAGTCGAAGCCAAGGATATCGGTGTATCTCTGGATGGAAGGCGGCTGACCATTAAAGGCGAGAAAAAGCAGGAAAAAGAGGAGGCGGTTGGAAATTACCATCGGATGGAAAGCGCCTACGGATATTTCAGTCGCACAATCGAACTTCCTGCTGAGGTCGATTCCGAAAAAATTGATGCCTCTTACAAAAGAGGGGTATTAAAAATCGTATTGAAGAAAACCAAAGAGGCGGAGAGCAAAACAATTCAGGTTAGAGGCAGGAGTTAAAAGCTAAATTGCTGGATTAATATGATTCGTTTCAATTTTTTTATTTAAGCAAAGAAAGGAGATTATAATTATGATTGTCAGAAAATTTAATATACCAACCGTTGGTTGGAGAGGTGCGTTTGAAGACCTGGAACGTACACAGCGTGACATGGACCGGGTGTTTCAGCATGTGCTGGGAAGAACCTATCGTCCGGAGACCGCCGGTGTATTTCCATTAATTAATTTAACCGAAAATAAAGACAATTATTATGTCAGAGCCGAATTGCCCGGGCTGAAAGCCGAAGAATTAAACATCTCAGCAACCGGCCGAAACCTGATCCTATCCGGCGAACGCAAGATCTCCTCTAAGGGCGATGACGTAAACTTCCACAGAAAAGAGCGCGGAGCCGGAAGTTTTAATCGCATCATTGCTTTGCCGGGCGACATTGAGGTAGACAAAGTTGAAGCCGAACTGGTTGATGGTGTCTTAACCGTAACCATTCCGAAAGCTGAAGCGGCAAAGCCCAAACAAATTACGGTGAAATAAAATTGAATATCCGGTTCAATTTCAAAGGAGGAAAATATTATGACTGAGACCGCAACCAAAGAACTGCAGGCTAAAGAGAAAATGGAAACAGCGCCGCCTGTGGAACAAACCAAGCCGGGCAAGGTTTTTACACCGGCGGTTGATATTTTTGAAACCGAAAAAGAAATTACCCTGCTTGCTGACCTGCCGGGGGTGAAGACAGAGCATCTGACCATCGACCTTAGAGACGACGTCCTAACGCTGACCGGAGAAGTCAAGCCTTTCGAAGGACCCGATGAAGGAGACATTCTGATAGAATACGAGGTCGGTAACTACTACCGGCAGTTCACCCTGTCGGAACTCATTGATCAGGATAAGATCGACGCCCAGCTCAATGACGGAGTGCTGCAATTGACGCTGCCCAAAGTTGAGAAAGCCACCCCGAGGAAAATTACCATCAAGGCCGGATAAACGCCTGACCTGAAGGATACTTTCTTGTGCGCTTTAATGAAGACAATCGGCGGCAAGATCGCCGGGATGCGGCAAAACCGTATCCCGGCCTTTTTAATCTTAGTTTAGAATATATCTTACACGCACAGCCGCGTGAGCAATATTGTCATTTCAACTCAAATTCATTATACAAGCTGTCTTTGGATTCCGCTTTTGAGAGAACCTCCTTTAACAGGCTGTCTTCTTCTGCCTGGGCATATCCGGCGCTAATTCGGATAGTGAGCTTAGCACTTGCTTTATTATTCAGCAGATCTTCAACTATCAATTCCCGGGCCAGGCGGTTAACAAACTTCCGCGCTTCATTAATGTCGGCATTGTGCAGAACGATGAGAATTTTATCCAGGCTGTAGCGCGAGCAGGAATCCGTAATATCGAGACGCTGCTGTATTTGAATGGCAAAGTTCTTGATAATCGTTAGGCCTGTCATATGCCCCATTTTTTCGTTGATTTCATCTATGTTTTCCACCGTCAGCATAACCACGCAAAAGTCAATCCGATGGAGCTGTAAGCGCGCTAATTCTTCCTGAAATTTTCTTTCTACCTGTGTCCGAGTTGCCATTCCTGTCAACATGTCGCGGGGCTTTTCCAGACCATTTATAAATTGCCGGACAACCGGGTCAGAAAACCGCCGAATCTCTTCAGGAGTGCCTTCAAAGCAGATTATTCCATCATTCAGCATAGCGATGCGCTGGGAAAAATAAAAAATGTCCGGAATTTCATGACTGATCATCACGGCTGAAAAACCGATTTTTTTCTGTAAGTCGACAATCATGCTGTACACTGCGTTTTTGCGGATCGGATCGAGACCTGTGGTCGGTTCGTCAAGGAGGACTACCTCCGGCTCCGTTACGAGGGCTCTTGCCAGAGCAAGCCGCCTTTTCATGCCCCCGGAAATCTGACTGGGATATTTATCATGAACCCCCTGTAATTCAAACATCTTCATTTTTTCCTCCACCCGACTTTTAACCTCTGATTTCGGCAGCGATGTGCCTCCCCGCAGCGGAAATGCGATGTTTTCACGCACGGTCATAGAGTCAAAAAGAGCTGTATCTTGAAATACATAACTAAATTTCTCCCTTAGCTTATCAATTTCCGGATTTTTCATTCTCGATAATGGGCGTCCATTGAAGAAAATTTCCCCGGCGTCGGGCTGCATCAGACCGATTATATGTTTGAGCAGTACACTTTTACCGACACCACTTTTGCCGATAATGGCGGTAACCTCTCCCTGATAAATACTGAGGCTGACTTCCTTGAGTACCTGGTTCGTGCCGAAACTCTTAGAAACATTCTCGAATTTGATTAGGGGTTGTATCATGGTGTTCGATATCGTTTACTTTCAGCCGCAGAAACCAGACTTGATGTTTAGCATGGTTCGATGCAATTTGCAGGTGGTCCATCTTGAATTCGGTGTGATGCAATCGAAATTTTTTTACGAGATCTTTACCTGTGAACGCAGGAGTCTCAATAGATACCCTTGGGCCAGCAGATCTGAACTGACCACACCCAGGACGGTTTCTTTTTCAACAACCGGCATCGCCGAAATTTGGTTTTGCTCCAGATCGGTTACCATATCCAGAATACTGTCGGTTGGATTTGCCGAAATCACCTTTCGGGTCATTATTTTATCTACGCTGTCTTCGCTAATGCCCCTGGCAGTCGCTCTGGTAATGTCCCAGGTGGTGACGACGCCTGCAAGCTTGCCATCCTGTGAAAGCACGGCGATGATATTGCTCTGGGATTCGACGATCAGCAAAGCAGCTTCCTGCAGTTCGGCATGAATGCTAATGGTGGGTATCGATTCCATAATGTCTTTGGCAGTGCGCTCTTTTTCTTTTGCGGTCAGACGGTAAAGACTAATGCGCTCTGCAGCCTGGCTGGGCAGCAGCTCTGAATCCGAGGCCAGCAAGTCGACCAGCTCTGTCATGTTACGTCGAATAGACTTTTCTCTAAACGCGATGCCTGCTTCCAAACGTCTGGCAGAAATTTCGCTAAACTCGGCTGCATTTTTAGAAAGCCAGTTATCGACTGCCCTGGGTTTGCCGAGTATTTTGTCGGGAATCTGAAGGTGTGCAGGCGTTGGGATAATGTGCTCCTGGGCAGCAAAAATGACTCCGCCTGAGTTGACCAAATAGTCGTTGGCGATCATCACGCCTTTTTGACGGTAGACTTCCTGCTCCATGCGGGTGCGCGCTGCCTTGCGGTTCGGATCCGGCGAGTAGGTGTTGGCGCCCTCAATAATCAGCGACCATTTTCCCATCCGGTCGACACTCATGGAACACTTTTCTGCAGGAAGTACGCCCAGGTAATTGGGCATGGGGGCCGCCGGTATCAAACAGAAAGCCGACTCGCGCAGCAGGTTGTTGGCGTCTGTTGAAAATTTGGTGGGGTGGCGATACCCCAGCGACGCGATTTCCTTTTCGTAGTATTGACGGGTAACCAGGCCCTGCTGCTTGCCCATCATCAAAAGTTTGTCGATTGATAAACCGGCCCTGTCGTAAATGTAACCCTGGAGATCATTGACCCCGATGACTTTTGCCGCTGGAATTTTTTCGATCAGAAGGCGGGCGGCATGCGCGCCAACCGCCCCGAAGCCCTGAATAATAACGGTAAGCTCCTCAGGGGAAGGCACCTTCAATTGCATAAATTGGGGCAATACCGTTAAGCGCGGCATAATTTCCAGCAATCGCTCAAGCGCGATAATCAAACCACCGGCGGCGGCTCCCAATTCATCGATGCGGTTGCCGCCCATGTCGGCGGGCTTGGACACCGCACTGTCGATACCATTTTCTATCGCAATCGTTTTCATGTCGGCGTCATTGGTGCCGACATCCGGACCGGGCACATAGATGTCCCGGTAACGTCGAAGCAGGCGTGCAAATCTCCTGACCCGCTCGGTGCGTTCCTTCGGTGGCATGTCAGGCTCGGCCACAATGCCCGCTTTACCGCCGCCGCAGGGCAGGTCGGCCGCCGCGTTTTTAAACGTCATGCCCCGGGCCAGATTGTGAATATCTGCCGGGATGATGTCGGGAAGCATGCGGATTCCTCCCATGGATGGGCTCCCCATCGAGAGATTATCTACCACCAGAAAGCCGCCGACTTCCAGGGCGGAGGCCTCGTCCCACATGCAGGCAACAAGTCTGGGGCCAATTCTATCGCAATTGATTCCGATTCGAGAAAGGAGATGCTCATCCATATAGCCAAACTCCAGAAAACACCTCCCCTTTTCCCGTTGGATGCGATTTTCAATGGCGGCTTCGGGAATATGCGCCATCAGATAAGCTTCCATATTCCTGGGTATCATCGTTTTACTATTCCGCTGTGTTTTTCAGATAATTAGTGCCAAAAAGATAAAGGGGCCGGAAAAGAGCAGCGCCGCCTGTTTGATGATCTCTTTCACGAACGCTGAGGAGCGGCACCGGGCAGCGGCGAAACATTTTTTCAGCCGTCGAACCGAATAAAATTCCGGCGAGATCGCTGCGTCCTTTGGCCCCCATGATCACAATATCGACCTGCTCTTCTCCGGCGGCTTTTATTAATTCCACAAAAGGAATTCCCATCCTAATCACTACCCTGTGGGTGATATTGATGCAGCCTGTCTTTTCCATCAATTTTTTCATTTTTTCAGCTCTTTCGCGCTTGAGCTTGCTGATGTAATCATCCACCGACAGGTTTTTTGAATGATAAACAAACGCTTGCTTGACGGCATTGATATCTCGCTTATTGATGACGTTGACAAATACCAATTTCGCTTTTAAATCCCCTGCAATACCTCTGGCATATTTAACAATTTTCACTGAATATACTGAAAAATCGACAGCCACCATTATTTTTTTAATTCTACTCATTTCGTCTCACCATAGTTGGATGAAACCGTTAGAAGGTCAGAAGGAAGAAATCGACATTCAGTTTGTCTCCGATCCTCCGCGGCATCAACCCAAGGTGAAAGTCGCCTGGTTATCTTTTGAGCTTTATTTATTCAGCCCACCGTGAACGTACGATAAAAAGCGGACGATCTACCCGGTTTAAAATACCGGCGGCAACACTGCCGTAAAAAATGCGGGTAAGCCCCCCATATCCATGACTCGTCATCGCGATGAGGTCTACGTCTTCCGTGTCTGCAGCCTCAATTATCTTTTCTACAACCGGTCCATGGGCAACCAGCGTTTTACAGGTAATACCTTTATTCCGGAACCTGGATGCAATTCCATCAAGGTAAGACTCGCTTTCTTTCAATTTTGCATCAAAAACTTTGTCACTGATGCTATGAAATGTTTCTCCAATACCATTGGTGTAAGTATGTTCGATAACCCTGAGAAAGATGACAGTTGCCTGAAACCGGCCCGCCAGCTCTCTCACATGGGGACGGATCATTTCCGCTCTTTTTGATCCGTCTAGAGGGACCAGGATTTTCTCATACATAACTGATATCCTTTCCTGTTTTCTACTGATTATGAATTGGCGATATCGATCAAATTAAACAGCGCCAACATTCCACATGCTATACTTCTTCTTCTTTCTTTGCCCCGGCTGGAAAAATATTCGCGCACGGGTCCCGTGTGTTAAATTCGGTTGCACCACGCTCAATATACAAAGCAATCTATATGCCAATTATTTAACTTGCTGAAATCAAAATGATTAATTTCTTTTTATGAACCGGGGATCGGAACTTTCGATTCAGATATTGGAAAGAAATCGGAATCGGGAATTCTCGTCTGAAAAGGTTTTAGACTTCATATTTTTCCTTATGAATATTTCCGATAAACAGATTTTATTTGGCGGAATCGGTTTTCTTATAAGATTCAGCACGTTTTAAGACGCATCCATTTCTTTGCGTTATGTATTAATTTCCCTTTGATAAAACTGGCATATCAATTGCCTACTAAAAGATGTTTTTGAATATATTTTGAAACCCGGGGGGAAATGGAGAGCAAGAATGAAAGCCGATCAAAAAAATTATGCAGGTCTTTAAATAGACCATCGTAAAGCGATTGTTGTGCCCATCACCGATGAGGGAGAAACCATCGAGAAAATCGAATCCGATATCGAACGCAAAGTCAGATTGTCCGGTGGGTCCCGTACCGCCAAAAAGCCTTACGGGCCCCAGCAGGTTTCCGTTGACGGCAAACAGGAAGAACGGATAAAGCATCAGTTGCGCGAGTACTATCAAGTAATTATTCGAAGAATTAAAGATGCGAATAAAATCTTGATTTTTGGCCCCGGAGAAGCCGAAACTGAATTAAAAAAAGAAATAGAAAAATCCAAGGAACTGGCGTTAAAAAAAATTACGGTGGAAGCGGCCGATAAAATGACCGAAAGGCAAATTGCCGCCAAAGTCAGACAGTTTTTTAGTGAGGCATAAAACCTAAACAGAAAAAATGTGACGGAGTCTGTTATGCTGAATTTTCTTTTCAAAAAAGAGCGCGAGCTCGAAGCGCTAATTTACAGTTACCTCGAAAATCTTGGCAAGATTCAAAACCATTTTGGCAAGGCCATGAAAATTTGTCTAAAAGACGGCATTTGTGACGATTTTTATTTCCTTATGGATCAGGCACACAAATATGAATCCAGAGCCGATGATTTGCGGGATGAAGTTAACGAGTTGATGTACAGTCGTGCCCTGATTCCCGAATCGCGGGAGGACATCATGGCACTGATTGAACGCGTTGATGAGATTCCCCGATCTTTTGAGCAAATCTTAAATATGATCCGGACCCAAAAACTTACTTTCCCCGAATTCCTGATTCTCGACATTCAGGAACTCATCCGGGTTTCCTTGGAAAGTTGCGATATGATGGCCAAGCAGATTGATGTGTTCGTGAAGAAAAAAGAAGGCGTCAGAGCGCTGATGTCGACGATCGATCAAAACGAGAGCCATTGCGATCATATTGAGCGACGGATTATCAACAAGCTTTTTGATTCGGATCTCGAGCCTTTCTTAAAGTTGCAATTAAAGGAAATGGTCATCGTTATGGGCGAAATCTCGGATCAGACCGACAGGGTATCCAAACGGGTTAACATCATGACCATGAAACGGCGGGTCTAATGCTGACGCTTCTGGGAGGAATCTTTCTGGGCTGGTCTCTGGGCGCCAACGATGCCGCCAATGCCTTCGGTTCAGCGGTGTCCTCACGCATGGTGAAGTTCTGGACGGCTGCGATTTTAGCCTCGCTTTTTGTGGTGCTGGGAGCCGTTCTTGAGGGCCGGGCGGGAATTGAGACTTTGCAAGGCCTGACCGAGTTGACACTCAAAATGGCGACTGTCTCATCGGTTGCCGCCGCTGTCACGGTCTCCATTATGACCCTGCTGGGTCTGCCGGTGTCGACTTCCCAGGCGGCCGTCGGCGCCATTTTAGGCATCGGTTTTTTGAACAAACAGCTGAATGTTGCCGGTCTGGGTAAAGTGGTTGCATGCTGGTTCGGCACCCCGATCGGCGGCCTGCTGATCGCGATCGTGCTTTATAGAGTGCTGGCGGTGTTATATAATCGCAGCCGAATCGATATGTTCGAATCCGACATTCTGTTGCGTATGGCTTTGATTGTTGCCGGATCCTATGCGGCATACGCCCTGGGAGCCAACAATGTTGCCAATGTAACCGCTGTCTTTGTGGGAGCCGGGCAGTTGACTGTTTTCAGTGCTTCGATGGTGGGCGGCTTAAGCATTGCACTGGGTATTCTGACCTTCAGCCGGGGAGTCATAGAAACGGTTGGGAAAAAGCTGGTGCGTCTGGATCCTTTTTCGGCTCTTGTGGTGGTCCTGGCCGAAGGCCTTACGGTTCATTTTTATACATTTGTCGGGGTTCCAGTTTCGACGTCCCAGGCGGTGATCGGGGCCGTCATAGGCGTGGGCGTCGTCAAAGGGATCAACACGGTCAGCCGGCGAACGCTAACCAACATTTTGATCGGATGGTTACTGACACCGGCAATTGCCTGTTTCATCGCTCTTGCACTCTATTTTGTCGTTAATCTTCGATTTATACCTGAGTTCTGAGCAAATGGCACGGATCTTCATAGTGAATCATGATGAGATGCCGGTGATTATATTGCGAGGTTAAACATGTCTGAAAATCAAGCAAAAATTCAATCGCAACCGTTACTTTTAGGGGAATTGATGCAATCCAACGACACATCTCAAATCGAGGCTGTTTTCGAGGAATTGCCGCCGATAGAAATGGCCCGCATGATTTCCAGCCTCAATAAAGCCGATCACATTCATCTTCTTGAATTATTGGGGCCGGAGAAATCCGCAAGCATAATTTCGAAAATATCTGGTCTGGGCGCGGCGAATATGGTTGCGCAACTGACTTCCGAACAGGCGGCGCCGATCGTAAATGAACTGCCACGTCAACTGCAGGTCAACCTTCTCAGGCGCATGAAGAAAAATAGAGCCAGCGAGATACTGCACGCCATAAAACCGCACAAAGTCAAAAAGATCGAAAGACTCATGCGTTATCCGGAGAATACGGCCGGCGGATTGATGATCACCGAATACCTTTCATACCCTGAAGACATGCGGGTCAAGGAGGTGCTGGATGATCTGCGTGAACACGGCGAGACCTATTCTGATTTTGATATTCAGTATGCCTATGTGGTTTCTGAAACAGGCCATTTAAGCGGTGTGTTGCGGTTGCGGGACCTTCTCATGGCTCCCAGAGACAGGGTACTCAGCGAAACGATGATCAAAAGCCCCCTGCACGTCAACATCAATGCCTCCCTGCGGGATTTGAAGGATTTTTTCAGGCAGTATACGTTTTTAGGCGCTCCTGTAACCGACGATGAAGGCAAACTGGTCGGTGTTATCCGGAGTTCATCTGTGAGAGAAGCGGCCAACCGGCAGAACAACCAGCTGTTTTTGAAATTTGCCGGTATCATAGGCGGCGAAGAGTCCAGAAGCATGCCGCTGTTCAAGCGATCATCCCGGCGCCTGTCCTGGCTCAGCATCAACATTGTTCTTAACATTGTTGCCGCCAGTGTAATTGCTTTATACCAGGACACCCTGGAAAAGGCGATTGTGCTCGCTGTTTTTCTGCCCATTATATCCGATATGAGCGGCTGCTCCGGCAATCAGGCCGTTGCCGTGAGTATCCGTGAATTGACGCTGGGGTTGGTGCGGCCTCGCGAATTGGTTCGCGTGCTGACCAAGGAATCTGCCATTGGTATCATCAACGGGATCGTGCTGGGAATTCTACTTGGAGGAGCGGCCGTCCTCTGGAAAGGAAATCCCTACCTCGGATTGGTGGTCGGAGTTTCTTTGGCGGCCAATACGTTTGTGGCCGTGAGTTTCGGGGGACTGGTCCCGCTTATTTTAAGGGGCCTGCGAACCGATCCGGCCCTGGCCTCCGGGCCTCTTTTGACAACGATTACGGATATGTGCGGATTTTTCTTCGTTCTAAGTTTTGCTTCGTTTATGCTTCCAAAGCTATCAGGGTAGGCCGTTATTCAATTTCAGGAGGAATCGTGGAAAAGCGGCAAAAATTTTTCATCTGGTATGTGCTTTTGGGTATCTGGTTTGTTTTGATTTTACAAAATTATATTACCTACATGTTTGCGGCAAAAACCGTCTTCGAAACTTCTATTGTGGGTGGCCTGGCTGTGATACTTCCAGCGATGCTAAGGTATCACCAGCGCACACGGACTTCCTGGATTGCCTGGGGGGTGCTGCGTTCAATGGTGAACGTGATTCCTTTCCTTTTAATGACCGTTCCCGGGGCGGGGATCTCACCTGCCTTTTCCAGTAAAAATCCGGCCAGAGTGGCATATTTACCTTTTGGAAGCTGGATTCCCAGCTCTTCCTCAAGGCTGTCAATCTCGATGCGGGCGCTCACAATATAGTCTTTTTTAGAAATCTTACGTACCCATTGTACCGGTTTTTCATCGCCGTCATATTCATCTTCCATTTCCTCTACTACTTCTTCCATGATGTCTTCCATGGTTACCAGGCCAGCGGCGCCTCCGAACTCATCGACAACCACTGCCACCGTATCGCCGTCCTTGCGCAGATCCAGGAGGAGTTCGCTGATATCTTTAGATGGGGGGACAAATCGAACGTCTCGAATAAAAGACTTTATGGGTTTGTGCGGTTCGACATCGAGAAGTTCCAGGGCGTTGAGCACTCCCACGACTTTATCCACCCGTGCAGCATATACCGGCAGGCGGATATGGGCTTCCGCATGTGCCAGCGCAATGGCCTCACCGCAGGTGACGCCCTGTTCAATGGCGGCCACATCGATCAACGGAATCATAACTTCATAAGCTGTTGTCTCTGAAAAGCTGAAAATGCGCTGGATCATGTCCTTTTCCACGGGCTGGATATCGCCCTCGGCAACCGGCATCTGCAGCGTGGTAAGAATCTCCTCGCGAAGGATGAAGGGATTTTGAGTCTTTTGCCCGGAACTCCATGTGAGCAGGCGCGTTATTAGCGTGAATACAGTGAGTATGGGGTAAAACATATAGGAGAACAGGCGCAGCAGAAAAATCGCACGGGGGGTGATGGTGTTGGCACGCTGCTGGAAAATACTTTTAGGCACAATCTCCCCAAAAATCCAGATCAATGGCGCCACCAGGATAATGGCTAACCAGCTGTTTTGCTCCCCGAACAATTCGATCATTAAAGCCGTAACAATGGTGGTGTTACTGACCACCGCAATATTGGTGCCGACCAGCGTAGTGGACAGCAACCATTCCGGTTTCTTGAGCATTTCCAGAGCCAGTTTCGCCCCGCGGGAACCTTTGGCGGCATCATGGCGCAGCTTCATCTGATCCGCGCTGACCACGCCGATTTCTGAACCGGAAAAGAAGCCTTCCATCAGAAGGAAGATCAAAATTAAAATCAGGGTCAACAATATGTCCATGGTTTCACTATCGTCTCACTTCAAGCAATTCGGTACGCCGGGCGCCCGCCGGCTTTGTGGTTTATTCGTTGGCGCCCTGCTTTTGAATTGGATCCTCGGAAGATTCAGTCGGCTTTTCTTCAGGTGACGTCACTTCCGGGGTTTCTTCAAACTCTATTGTCTTAATACGGTTTTCTTCTACTTCGGTAACTCGAAACCGGAATCGGTCGATTTCGATTTTGTCGCCTTCGGGTGGAAGTTCGCCGTAATTGTGCAGCAACAGGCCACCGATGGTTTCGCCCCATTCCTCGGAAAGATCCGAATCCATTTCCTGATTGAATTCTGCGATCGGCATACTGCCGTCCACGGCGTAGCGGCCCTCGCCCAGATCCTTGATGCTGACCTGGTCTACCTCGTCCGACGGACTGTGAATTTCACCGAAAATGCACTCCAGCAGATCTTCCATGGTGATCAGACCGGTGACACCGCCATATTCGTCGACGGTAAGGGCAATGGACAATTTGCGCTCCCGGAACGTGCGGAAAAGATCGGCGGCCAGTCTGGACTCCGGTACAAAATACGGTTTTCGTAAAAGTTCTTGCAGTCGGTGAGGATCCCGGGAAAACTTCTCGATGTCGATTCCCAGAAGATCTCTTGCATGCAGAATACCGCAGACATTATCCCGGTTTTCCTGATAGATGGGGATCTTCGTGTGGCGGGATTTGCACACCTCGACGATGATCTCGCCCAGCGGCATATCCATGGCCAGAAAAAAGATATCGGAGCGGGGTGTCATGACGTCTTCTAGAGTTTTGTTGCCAAAGTCAAATATCTGTTCGATGAATTGGGCTTCAACCCGATCCAGGGCGCCTTCCCCCACTGCTTCTCTGGCCAGGACCCTAACCATATCTTCGGTAATAATATTGCCGCGGGAACGTTCCTTGCCGATAATAAGCGTAATAATCCAGTCTGCTACGGTGCGCACAACTAATCGTATCGGCTTGATCAGCCATGCAAAGAATTCGACGAGCCTACTCTCAAAGCAGGCAAAGGCAACGTTGTGACGGATGGCCAAAACCTTGGGTGTGATTTCTCCCACAACCAGCAGCAGCGGCACCATAATGAGCAGGTTGATCCATTTGTTTTCAGCGCCCAGAACTCTTATCACAATTACTGCCGAGATAACTGAAGCCGTTACATTCACCAGTTCATTGCCGATCAGAATCGTAATGATGAGACGTCGCGGTTGGCTTAGCAGGCGCTGAATGAGGCCAATTCGAGGGTGTTGATCCCGCCGCATTTGCTCCAGTTGTACATTGCTCAGAGAAAAAAGTGAGGTTTCGGAACTGGAAAAAAAGCCTGAAAGGCCCATCATGAGAACAAAAAGGCCGACTTCAAGCCAAAGGACATAATCCATGATTTGATGAGTACTCGTTTTTTATCGGGTGGATTAATAACAAAATCGAGTTGGAAATCGGTTTCAGATACCGCCTGACATAAAGAAAATTCGAATAAATGTAAACTATTCTTAAATTTCTATCGAATCCGCAGGTAATTGTCAACTCGGTATTTGTAAGGGTGGCGATATTTAAATCCATATGAATATAACCAACGACCAAGGGATGGGTTTTCAAAATCTTTAGGCAGATCGGTCTATTATTTTCTGTGGTTTAAAATAAAAACCGCCCGAGCCACTATGTCGAAGTCAAACGGAGCATATTTACCTTTTAGTTGATTTTGGTTTCATTACTGAATAAATTGTTACAGATTTCGGTTGAATATAATCCATTTTCGATTGGAGGAGAAAAAATGACAAAAAATCAGGAAAAAATGATTGTCGTACCGATTGATGGCTCCGAGAATGCATTGAAATCTCTGGATTATATCAACCGTATTTTCGGATCCAAACATAATTTAAGCGTATCACTGGTATACCTTGTGCCGAAGTTGCCGTCGATTCTTGTCGAAGAGAGCAGAAAAAGCCGGGAAACTTTAGATCAGTTGCGGGAAATCGAAAAAAGAAACAGCCAGATGGCCGATCGCATATTGACTGATGCTAAAGACCGGCTGATGCAAATCGGATTCACTAAAAAAACAATCGAGACGGTTTTCCGTAAAATAGAGGTTGGAGTTGCCCGGGATATCTGCAGTTGGACCGAGAACAACAAAAAGGCGGATGCAATCATCCTCTCTTCACGCGGGCGAGGCCGCCTGGAGGATTTTTTTACAGGCGAGATTGCAAATAAGGTGCTGGAATATGTAAAGGAGTGTCCGGTCTGGATGGTCAAGGGTAGGGTGAGAAGTAAGAAGGTTCTGCTGGCTGTTGACAATTCGGAAAATGCCATGCGGGCCGTGGAACATGCCGGCTTTCTTCTTTCGGGCACCGACGTAAACGTTACCATATTTCATTCTAAACGGGATCTGAGGCGTTTTGTTCCTAAAGACGTGCTGCAAGAATTTCCGGGGATTCAGAAATTCTGGCAAAGAAAAGCCGGAGAAGTGGTAGCCCCTTACATGAAAAACGCCCGTGAAATGCTTATCCAGGCAGGACTTGCTGAAAACAAAATTTCAGTGAAGCTGGTTGATGGCAGCCGCAGTGCTGCCAGGGATATTATAAAGGAAGCTGAAGAAAATGCGATTGGCACGGTTATACTTGGCCGAAAAGGATATTCCAATGTCAAGGATTATTCCATGGGCAGCATCTCCAAAAAGATCCTGGATAGAGCAGCGGACATGGCCGTTTGTATTGTTCCTTAAAATCGCGGATAGAAGCCGCCCCCACATATAAAAGAATCGACTGGTTCGGCACATCGTCGCAACCGAACTGCGCTTAATGGTTTTCCGTTTAAATAAATAACCGGTATGATTTTTATTTTCTACCTGTGGCCAGTTCATACAACAGGCCCTTTTTTGCCATCAGTTCATTATAAGATCCCATTTCTTCGATTTTGCCGGTCTTCATCACACCAATTTTATCGTAGCCTTTGATGATATCGAGGCGGTGGATTACGGCAATTAGCGTGCTTTTTCCCTTCCAATGGGTATCCAGCAAATTCTGGATACGCCCTTGAGATTGATTGTCCAGCGCTGAGGTCGCTTCGTCCATAATTAAAATTTTTGGTTTTTTAAGAAAGGCTCGCGCAATTGCCAATTTCTGGCGTTGTCCCCCGGAAAGTCGGTCTCCTTTGCTTCCGACCTGGAACTGCAAGCCGATTTTAATCACCGTTTCCAAAAGGTCTTCCTCGATCAGCAACTGGACGATTTGTTCGTTGATTTTGTCCTGGACCCCTGGATCATCCGTTTCCAATCTTCCAAAGAATATATTATTTAGAATGGTGTGGGAATAGATGTAATCGGATTTCCGATAAAATGAATACACCCCAGGCGCGTCAACAGAAATCTTTTCTCTGAAACGGGTTCGAGCATCAAGAATCTTTTCTTTGAGCGGATCCGACAAAGCGACCATTTTATGCTTGCCAGGGATAAACCGCAAAGCAAGTTCAAGAAGCCTTTGGCGCTCCTCGACGGGTAGCGTTTGGGCGTCACTTTTTTTTAGTTTTTCGAGCAGCACTTTGTATTTATCCAGCTCATCCGGAGTTATCGGGCTTTGTTCAAAAAAAGTTTCATCGCCTGCAAGATTGCCTAAAATGTCCATGGTCTTTTGACATAAGTCGCCACCTAAATCCAGCAGCGATTTTGTAATTTTCGTCTCGTCCAAAAACTTCAAAAAATAATCATTTTTGGAAAGGTTACTTTCCTTGTATGAATCCTGATTAGCGCTGCCAAATGTCATATTTTTTGCCACAGTAGAGTAATAAAGAAATTTTTCTTTATCGAAAAACTCAACATGTTCAGCCAGTGGTGCACTTAACCTTCGCGCCAATTTTTTGCGGATCCGAATCAGATTGGGCACCAGGTTTACGTATTTCGAGGAATCGAGTACAGCGTTAAGACCGAAGCGTAAAACATCCGGGAAAATACCGGTCTGCTGTACGATTTCGATCATTTCATCGAGATCAGGCAAAGCTTGGGCGGGGTTAGACCCGTTGCCCTCTTTTTGGGCCAGGCAACTGTAAAGTAGATTTTCTTCAATCGTGCCGTCGAAAATAAATGGTGTTTGTGAAACCAAGCCGATGTTTTGAGCAATATCTCTTTTCGAAAGATCGGCAACTTCATGATTGTCGATCAAAACGTGTCCACCGGTATATTTGAAAAGCTGTCCAATACACAGTGCCAAGGTGCTTTTGCCGCTGCCGGAAAAACCGACCAGGGCGACCTGCTCTCCAGGCTCAACCGAAAAATCAATGTCATTGAGCAATTTGATCCCTCCGTCCACCGTAAATGACAGGTCTTTGACTTCTATTTTACCCTTAAGTTGATAGGACTTCCGGCCTACAGGCTCTAAGGCAAACTCAGGCGCTTCATCGAAATATTCCATGGTGCGGCGATAACTCACCGAAGCTTCCTGATACGCCTGGTAAAAGTCGATGAGTTCCCGCCAGGGGTCATAGAGTTTCTCCTGGGCGGATAAAAATGCGACCAGCGCGCCCAGTTCCAAACGGCCCTGAATGGTTAGATATCCGCCCAGAATAAAAATTAAAAACGGGCCCAGGTTGGTAAAAAAATTGCTGCTGACCTTGATCGCCTGGCGGTAGAGATTCCAGAGGATCCTGATATGCATCAACTTTTCCGCCAGAAAATCAAACTTTCGGGCTTCGATGTGGTGCGCGCCGTTGGCTTGAATTTCATGAATGCCGGTTACCGCTTCGGCAATTTTGCTGGAAAGATCGCGGGCGGCATCCACCCGCTTTTTATTTTCGGCATTGGCGCGTTTTTGCAGCATCGGCAGCACAAAGAGCGCCAATGGATAAATGGCAAAAGATACCAGCGCCAGAAGCGGGTTGAGCCAGAACAAGTATCCGCCAAAAGCGAGCAGAGTCAGTACGCTTGTCACAGGGATGCCGACGGCCATTCCGACGAAATCCCCTGCCGTGGCCAATTCGGCCGAGAGCGACTGGACGACCATGCCGGGCTGTGTCTTTCGGAAAAATCCCAAAGGCAGCGTCAGGATGTGGCGGAACAGTTCGGATCGCATGTCGTTTCCGGCTCGCTGACCAATAACGGTCTGAAGATAACTGATGACGTATTTCAATCCGCCGGCAAGCATTACGGCTGCAAGATAAAAACTGCAATAAATTAACAATAATTCAAATGCTTTTAGTTGGATGGCCTGGTTGACGATTCGCTTTTGCATCTCTAAAGGAAATACACGTACAATTACCGAAATGATTATGGTTCCTAATAAAATTAATTGAAGCTTAAGGCTACCTGAAAAGATCCATGAAAACAGAGATTTTTTCACTATTAGCGTTTTGCCCTTGATCATACTCGTTTTCTCCAAGATAGATGATTAATTGGTTTTTGACATTTCTATATAACTTAGATTGGCTATTGAAATAAACAACTAACTTATATACAAAATAATACTGTTGCGCATTTTTGCTGACAGACATTGCGCTCATTGAAATGATTATATGGCTTTAAATAAAATAGTGAGAGTGCAAAGCCGAAACATTCGCAAATACTCCGCCACCGGATTCGGCAAACTTGGTTTAAGTTGCTCGGCGGAGGGAAATAGATAGTATGGTGGGATTGAACTGGCATTTGCGTACATTTTTATTAGATTGGAGATTTCGATGTATATACGATCTCAGTTATTTTTTTCTATTGTTTTCATATTGAGCATAAACTTCGTAGCGGCACAGAATCAAGCGGTTCGGTTTTCTGATAATCAGCCTGATCTGGAGTCCGCAATTGGTAAATTGTCTGCGTATATTAATATTTTTGAAGACCTTCAGAACAAGATGGATGCATCCGCCAGGGCCAGTCAAAATTACGGCGAACAAAAAAATATTTTTCTCTCCTCTCAATTGGCGATCACAACTATCACCGCGATACTGGAGTATAATCGTGATTTGTTGATCCTTTTTGGCGATTTAAAGGAAAAGAACCGCAAAAAATTTTACGGGGTCAGAATTGAAAGCCTGGAAACCTCGATAAAACAGATCAACAATATGCATAAACAGATTCAGATTAACTACACGATTTTACCACCCAATTTTTTTGAGCAGGCCCTTGCAAATACGGAGCGCAAGGTCATCGTGTCCTCGATTGGGTCATTGGAAGAGTGTGTTGAACTCTTAAAATCCGTCAACCGAAAGTAAAAACGATCCGGCACCGGCAAGGAGATAACAAAACATGCAAAAAAAAATTAAAAGAACCTCCAGATTTATCAAAAAGTCATCCAAAAAGGCCGGCATGTCTCCGGGAACCCTTGTGCATGTCGGAGAACAGAAGATAGACAAGGCCAGGATCACCCTAATTAATTACGATGAGGACCGTTTGGAAGAAAAGGAATTAAAGCGCATTGAAGAATCTTTTGCCTATAAAGACACGCCTCCGGTTACCTGGATTAATATCGACGGACTTCATGATATCGAGTTGATTGAAAAAGTCGGGACCCGTTTCAAAACCCACTCGCTGACCATGGAGGATATTGTAAATACCGGCCAACGGCCGAAGGTAGAGGATTTCGAAGATTACATTTATCTTGTCTTTAAGATGCTGAAGTTTGATGAAACGACCAGCCATATCGCTTCCGAGCAAGTTAGTTTGATTCTGGGGCCGCATTATCTGATATCCTTCCAGGAAACTGAAGGAGATGTTTTTAATTTTGTGCGCGAGCGTATCCGCAAGGGGAGGGTGCATATTCGCAAATCCGGGCCCGATTATCTGGCTTATGCCCTCATTGATGCAGTGGTTGACCACTATTTTTCAATCCTTGAAAAAGCGGGTGAAAGAATCGAGCATATTGAGGAGCGGCTTCATGAGCAGCCAACACCGGAAATTCTACAGAACATTTATGATCTGAAAAGAGAATTGATCTATTTTCGCAAGCAGGTATGGCCGATCAGGGAAGTCCTGAGTACCTGGCAAAAGACAGAATCTTCTATTATTCAGGAAGCCAATAAAGTATTTATCAGCGATGTGTACGATCACACGATTCAGGTGATCGATACGATCGAATCCTTCAGGGATATTATTTCGGGTATGATGGATTTATACCTGTCCACCGTCAGTAACAAAATGAATGAAGTCATGAAAGTATTGACCATCATTGCCACCATTTTCATTCCCCTGACCTTTGTGGCCGGCATCTATGGAATGAACTTTAAATATATGCCGGAGCTCGAGTGGAAATGGTCCTATCTTTTACTGTGGGTTTTGCTGATTGTGATTTTCTGCGGCATGCTTCTTTATTTTAGACGTAAAAAGTGGTTGTAGGCAAAATGGTGATGGATTCAAAGCACATGCTTGATTCGTTTGGCCAGAAGACATTTTATTAACCCTATCCTCTAATCCGTTCAAAATCTGGCGCAACTTAAGGGGGAAGCGATGAATACCTGGCAGCAGCTTTTACAACAGCTGGGCGTGATCGGTCAGTCCGGAGATGCAGGCCACCCGGGACGGCTGATCGCATCTTTAGCGATTTTTATCGTCGGACTGATCGTGCTGGAAATCATTTTTCACTTGGCGAAACGACCTGTCCAAGCATCAATTGCGAAAAAAGGACAGGATCCCCGACAATGGCGGCTTAAGGGCTTCATGCTGCCATTAAGGCTTGCTGCTGTGGCGTTGCTTTTGCGTTTAATCGAACCGTTGCTACCCCTTACACCCCAGTTCATCAAAGTTCTGCATAGCATTGAAGTGTTGTTTATTGATTTTAGCAGTCATCTTTATTCTTTTTGTTGCAGTGCGTCAAATCAGCACTTTTCTGACTCAAATGACATTTATGCTCAGATCCTCGGGCGAAAAAATCCGTATGCGAATGGTATTGGAGGCTGCGATTTGGCCGGTCCGCATTTTGCTGGCTGTATTGGCGCTTACAGCCGTTAGTGAATTGCTGCGCCTATCGCCAGATTGAATGGAAGGCGGTGTTCCGGATTGCCGGAATGCTCCCTCTGGGCACGGCGCTGGATCAAACCGGGACTGCCAGGCTGATTGCTGAAGGCGTTGTCAGCGTTGTCGGCCCCCTTGGACCCCAGTCGGTGATGCTGGGCCTGGTGGCGCTGACATTTCTGGCCGCTTACGCCTTAAAGGCGAATCTCATTTCTTACCATACCGGGCGCGGCCGGCTTTCAAGCATTTCCACGAAGGCTTCGATGCGGGTTCGCAGCTGTCCTTCGGCAAAATTCCGGGTGTCCATACAATCCACTTCAAGATTCAGCACCGGCACATTGATTTGCTTGAGTCCGTCACTGATCAGCCCCCTGGCGCCCGTTCCCTGGCGGCAGCCCCAGTGGCAGGGATTGATGGCACCGTCCAGTTTATAGTCCCGGGCCAGTTTTTGGAGGTGATGGATTCGGCTTTGCATGTTGACGTTTAACGGTTTTGCAATGGCCCGGCGCGCCATCCCGATAAAAGGGTCTTGCGGATCAATGGCATCCCAGTAGATGTCGTTCAATTCATCGGAAACAATGTTGGCCTGATACTCTTTTTCCAGCAGTTCGACCAGCGGGTTCTTAAACTGAATGCGGTTTTGGATCCACAACAGCCGCAGCTTTTCATCGGGTACACCCTGGATCCCATTATCGATCCTGGCGTTGAATTCGTCTTTGTAGGCCTGGGCAATTTCAATGGCCGAATCCGTACCCAGAAATAACAGCATGACGATGCCGAAATTAATGAGAAGGCGGCCGTCCGTCGGCGAAGGCACTTTTTGGGCGAGTCGATACATGTCTTGCATGATTTCCCGGGCTTTATTTGTTTTTGCGACAGCCTGGTGTAATTTGTTCTCATCGAGCGGTTCGCCCGTATGCCGGGAAATAAAATCAATCATATCTTTTATCTGCTCAGCCAGATACTGTACGTTTTGTTCGGATTGTTCCTGGGGCACATTTAAAACGAAAAGGTCTTTTTTAAACATGTGCGCCAGGTTTTCCAGTACCGCTATACCGCCGGAGCAGGGACAGGTGCTGGCGATGATAAAATCCGGCTCAGGCATAATTCCTTTTCTGGCGGCCCCGATTACCGAGCGGTGAAAGCCGCAGGTATCGCCGACAAAGCCGGCCTGTTCGGCCTCTTCAAGGAAGGGGTCGGCCATGCCGATTGATGCCAGCGCGGCGCCCACAAACTCGACAAAACAGGAGGTGACGCCCATGGCATTGAGCAGATCGAAAGGGACGGCCAGGCCGCACCATGCAACCTGATCCTTACCGGAGTATAAGCGCCCGCTGAGCCTGGCAACCTCCAGGGCATATTTTTTCCTGGGATTTGGCAGCTCCGGCTCTTGCAAAATCTTGGCTTCAATTCCGGATGCCATGTCTTTAAAGTATTCGTACATCATTTGGCACACCCTTTTTGTTAATTTATTTTAAATGGAATCAATTAAACCAGCATTTCAATAAAGGCTTCAATTCGGGTCCGTTGCTGTTCGATTGAGCGTAGGCTGCAGTCCCCTTCGAGCAGCAATAATGGAATGCCGGCCTGGCGCAATGTTTCGCGCACCATCGGCAGACGATCCAGGTACGGGTCGCAAAACTTGAGCGTCTGTCCGATAACACCTCTGGCGCCGGAAGCCTGAGCGCGTGTCAGGATGTCGTCGGCCATCTTCAGCGGCTGGGCAGGATCAAATGTCCGCGCACAGGGGGGGCGGGTCATGAGGCTCCGGGAAATTTGAAGAACCAGATCTTTGTTTCCGTCAATTTCTAGCGGAGTGAATAATCTTGAACCTGTGCAAAGATCATCTTCGATAATACGGGCGCCGCAGGATTCGAACAACGAAAATGCCTCGGGATCTGCCAGGACATTGCCAAAAAGAAATACGGGAATTCCGTCGCTTTCTGATTCCTTCGATTCCGGTTCGGCCAGCGCCTGCTGTAAGCGTGCCACGCTTTTTTCGAACGACGCCGTCATGGCTGCATTGTAAAGTGTTTGCATCGCGGTGCTGCCACCCGCTAGCTTGCCCTGGCGGAGCTGTTTGCGCAGCCGGGCAAAAATGTCGGACAGGTTGTTGTACCGCTCGATACCGGCTTGAACATCACTATTTGAGATGGTGCGTCCGCTCCATTCTGAAAGCGCTTCCATAAGGCGGGCAAGCTCTTTGGCAAAAAAAGCAACTGCAGCATCATCGCAGACGGCCGGCAGGTCCAGCAAGATGATATTCTCATCCGGGCGCACGTGCCGCCAGGCATCGCACACCCTGCGCATGGCATCGCAGCTGTTTATAAAAACGACACCCGCAAGATCAGGAAGATCCTTGCCGATGGCGCGATCCAGAATACGTTTGACATGCGGGCAAAGATTGTCGTGCAGCAGTTGCCCGGCCTGGTCCGGGCACGCACTCATCGGCAGGATGCGATACGGTGAGTATCCGGCCGCATCGATCAAGACCAGCGGGGCATAAGCGCAGGCATAACCAATTTTTTCATTTCTTCTAGACATGTCTGTTTCGGGTCCTCACCGTGTCTATCTATCCACAGTTTAAGTTAGAATGTTTAATTGGTTTAATTCGTTGAATTTGTTTCATTGGTTATAAAAAAACAGAGGTCCCATGGATTTGCTCGAGGCGATACCTTACATGGGTTGCATCGGTCGCTTCACTTCCTCGCAATGACATCACGGCGCAATCACTGTGGCTATGACGGGAAAACCTCCCGACTCTTCAATTCCCTAAACCAATAAAACCAATAGAACGAATAAAACCAATTGAACAACTACAATTCTCTAACCAATAGGGATGCAGCTTCAATCCGACCCAAAGCTAAAAAAATGGATTTCACATGCTTCCTTCATGCGCGTTGGCGAGTACATGGCGCAATAAATTTTTAGTGTGGGAGATATCTTCCTCGGGAATTCCGGCAAAAACATCGGCCAAAACGTCGTCAATCACTTTGAGAATCGGGTCGCGAACGTTCTGCCCGGTTTCATTTAAGTAAATCCGCAGTACCCGGCGGTCCCTCGGGTCCATCGTGCGGCTGACCAGACCATCGCGCTCCATGCGATCCAGCAAGCCGGTCATGGTGGAGGGCTCCAGCCCTGCTTTTTTGCCGAGTTCGATCACTTTTAAACCATCTTCCTCCCACAGGCTCATCATTACACATAAATAAGCGGGCCTGACCTTTTCCACCCCGGCGGCGGCAAAACCTTTTTTTAGGGCGGAAGTCACCGCCAGGCTGACTCTTGAAATCAGATAATACGGGCATTCTTTAACAGATTTTAGCGTCATCTTAATTCACCATTTTATCACGTATACGAACTATACGTATACAAAATATTTGTCAAGTTTTAATTAAAAGCTGTATCAAAAATAGTAGAAAATTTGTAGCTATTCTCCCGTTTAGAGGGATCCAGCATCGCATTGTAAGCAGTGGGAGCGGCATCTTGCCGCGATATTTGACGGGTTATTTTTCTCTGTGACTTTCAATGCTATCAGGGAATGATGATGAAACCTGGGCAAATCGATTGAACAACAACTGAGATTTTGATCTATTGAGTAACTTATGATACGGATTTTTAAATATTATGAATCATTTCAAAATTAGAGGAGAACAACGATGGTAACCACAAAGCCGGTTGACACCCAGGAACCCAAAATTACGCGCGAGGAAATTCTTTTTCTTCAGGATGAAAATTTTAACAGCAAAAATGTTTGTGTGGTTAGCGGTGCCGGCACCGGGATTGGGAGGGCCACGGCCATTGCTGCGGCTGCCAATAATTTAATGACGGTGGGGTTGGACATTAACCCGGAAGAGGGCGATCGAACCCGGAAAATGGCCGATGAACTCGGGGGCCGGATGGTCTTCATCAAAACCGATCTAACCTCGGATGAGGATATCGAAAAGGCCATCCGGGAGGCAGCCAAGTTGGGCACCGTCAAATACCTGGCAAACATTGCCGGAGTCCAGCATATTGATTCGGTGGACAATTTTCCCATGGAAAAATACGATCTCATGCAACGCCTGATGCTCAGAGCCCCTTTTTATCTTTCCAAACTGGCCATCCCCCATATGCGAAAAAGCCGCGACGGGATCGGGGTTATCGGTAATATGGCGTCGGTCCATGCCCATATCTGTACCAAAAACAAGCCGGTTTATAACATCACCAAGTTCGGGTTAAAAGCATTGAGTCAGTCCATTTCGGCCGAAGGGGAAGGCGCGATTCGGTCTTTTACCCTCAGCACCGGATTTGTCAAAACACCCCTGGCATTAAACCAGATTTCGGCCCAGGCCGAACAGCGCGGCATCACCGAGCAAGAAGTGGTCACGGATGTGATGATGGGCAAATCGCGTATCAAGGAGATGATGTCGCCGATTGAGGTCGGCAACCTCTTTGTTTTCGGGTTCTCCCGATTTGCTAGATACCTTATCGGGGGGGATTTGCTTTTTGATGGGGGGATGGTCCTAACGTACTAGAATTTATCTCAAAATTAGAAGTTCATCTTGGAGGACAGGGAAAAAAGTTCAAAGGGTGCTCTAACGTTAGAAGTGCCTAAAATGCCTAAAATGAGCTAAAATGACTAAAGTTGAGGAATTCTTCCCTTCGAGAGCCTCAGGGTCTAACGACTGGGTCGAACGATCATATTTGTAATAAAAGATGGAGCATGACGAGACCATAATTTTAGGCATTTTAGATCATTTTTAATTTTAGCTCATTTGTTGTTAGCACTTATTATAGGTTTAAGCTTTTCCGTAACCAATTTAAAACAGAAACCTATGTCTATTTAATAATCAAGCTGGGCAACCACAGTGCGAGCTGGGGAAAGAAGAGAATGAGCATAAGGCCGATACACTGGAGGATCATAAACTCCATCATCCCGCGATAGATCTGTGTCAGTTCCCAGTCGGGGGCAACCCCCTTGAGGTAGTATGCGGCCATTGCCACCGGTGGGGAGAGGAACGCCGTCTGTAAGTTGACCGCCACCAGCGTAGCGAACCACACCAGGTTGAATCCCAGTTTGTCGACCACCGGGTAGAAGATGGGGACGAAGATCAGGATGATGGCCGGCCATTCCAGGGGCCATCCGAGAATGAAGATTACCACCATCAAAATGACAACCATGACCATCGGTGAAACGGCCAGCGAGAGCATGGTATTGGTGATCAGGGTGGCTGTCCCCAGCCTGGCAAATACCGATCCATAAATGTTGGAGGCGACCGCCAGAAACAGGATCATACTGGAGGTCTGCAGGGTCTTAAGGCCGGCGCCTTTCAGATTTTCCCAGCTCAGGCGACCGTAACATGCGGTCAGAAGCACCGACCCGGTAGCCGCCATGGCAGCACCTTCGGTGGGTGTCGCCAGACCGCCGATGATGCTTCCCAGGCAGGCGAAGATAATCACCCCCAGCGGCAGGATGCCCGACAAAAATTCCTTCAAAACCTCGGCGTAGGATGTCGGCCGCTGATCTTCAGGCAGGCGCGGTCCCAGCTTGGGGTTGATGTAACATCTGATCAGGGTATACCCGACAAAAAGACCGGAGAGGAGCAAGCCCGGAACAATCGCCGCCATGAACAGTTGGACGACGGACACCCCCAGTACCGGTCCGAGGATAACCAACATAACGCTGGGCGGGATCAAGATCCCGAGGCATCCGCCGGCTGTGATGACCCCGGCCGACAGCGCCACATTATAGCGGCTCTTCATCATTGCCGGAGCGGCCAAAAGCCCGATGACCGTCACCGAGGCACCGATAATGCCGGTGGCTGTGGCAAACACGGTGGCCGTCAAGAGGACGCCCAGGTAAAGTGAGCCCCGCACGCGGGCAAAAATAAACTGGAAGGCCTTGAAAAGCCGTTCCATCAGCCCGGCCTGCTCGAGCATGTGTCCCATAAAGACAAATAACGGGACGGCTGCCAGGGTTTCTTCCTTCATCAGCCCGAGGGTCTGAAAATACATCAGGTAAAAGACGAGTTTGCCGAAGCCGATGTAGCCGAAAACAAAGCTCAGGATGATCAGGGTAAAAGCGATGGGGAACCCCACAAAAATACCGGTTAGGAGGGCTCCCAAAAGGACCAGACCGAGATATTCGGGACTCATAACCACCTCCCGCGCATACCTGCATACAAGCTTTTTAACAATTCAGAGATCCCTTGAATCATGAGCAGCGCAGCGGATACCGGAATGACCGTTTTGAACGGATACAGGGGAGGACGCCACGGGCTAACGACAGATTCTTCCATAATGTCCCAGGAGTGGAGGGCTTCTATGCTTCCAAACCATAAAAACAGGATCATCCCCGGGAAGAAAAAGAAAATGTACAGGAAGGCGTCGATGCGCCCCTGCCAGCGGACGGAAAACTTTTCATAAAAAACATCGGTGCGGATGTGTCCTCCCTTTAAAAGACAGTAAGCCGCCCCCAGCATGAAATGGCTCCCGTAAAGCATGTAGGATGTGTCATAGGCCCATTTCGTGGGAGCGTCGAATACATAGCGCGCGATGACCTCGTAGGTCAGTCCGCCGATCAGGGGAAATATCATCAGCATGAATATCCTACCCGACAGTTCCCCGACGTAGGTGTCAATCAAGCGTATGATGGTTGCGAGTGCCTTGGGAGGGGGCTCTCCTTCGAGTTCGGCTTCTTTCTTGGGAACAAACGCATCACCAATCAATTCATCCATTGTTGAGCACCTGGCGCTATCAAAATCAGTTTAAAATAGAGGGGTCAGCTCCCCGGCTAACCCCTCTTGTGAACCGGTGTTATATGATCGACGCTTCTATTGCTTACCCCAGTAGTACTCGGCAGCGAACGAGTAAGGCGGAAACATAAAACTGCGCGCGGGGACGACGATGCTGGCGAACGCCCGCTGGGATTCCAACGTTTTCTTGAAAAAGGGATTTTTGGCGGATTCTTCGGCCGCAATCTTATCCCAGGATTTCAGAAAGGTGATCAGAATATCCTCGGGGGTTTTACTTATGGTGACGCCGTGCTTCTCTCGCAGCGTTTTGAGGGCCTCTGAATTGTACTTGTTAAAACTGGCCTGCCAGCGGACGAATGTGTAGATGCAGGCTGCTTCTACAATCGCCTGGAGATCCGCCGGAAGCTTGTTCCAGACATCCTGGTTGACAAGCAGCTCTGCGATGGTCGTGCTTTCGTGCATCCCGGGCAGGTAGTAATTTTTCCAGACTTCATGTAAGCCCATCTTCATATCCTCACCGGGGGTAACCCACTCCGCCGCATCGATGACGCCGCGCTCACCCGCGGGCAGGATCTCTCCGCCGGGGATGTTGACCACGCTCGCTCCGGCCTTCGAAAAAACCTCGCCGGCCATTCCGCCGACACGATATTTTACGCCCTTAAAGTCGTCCCAGTTCTTGATGGGTTTTTTGAACCAGCCCAGCGACTGGGGCCCGGCAAACATGATGGGATAGGGCACCACTTTCAGTTTCAGTTCTTTCTGATAAAATTCATTATAGAGCTCGAGTCCACCGCCTTCAAACATCCACCCCAGATAGTCGGTGAAATCCATGCCGAATGTGCCGCCGGGGCCTCCGGTAAACAGAACGGCTGCTTTGGACTTCCCGGCCCAGTAAGAGGCCCAGGCATGGCCGCCATCAATGACGCCTCTGGAAACGGCATCCAGAACCTCGAAGGCCGGCACAACAGCCCCTGCGGGAAGGGTTTCAATCTCGAGTCTGCCGCCGGACATCTTCTTGACCTGTTCGGCAAACATCAGGAAGTTTTCGTACAAAGTTGACCCCGCCGGCCAGGTGGCCTGGAATTTCAGCTTGAACTTCTCTTGAGCAAGGGTCGTTTGCGGCTGGATTAACAGCATTAGAGCAACTGCCAAAACGACTACGGTGATCCATAATTTACTCGAAACCTTAATTTTCATTCCTGCACCTCCTTTTCAAGGTTGATGGAATAGCAACAATCCTGGATATAATTTATGGGTGTTGCCAAAGGGACATTGTTCATCCAATTTGCCCAGTTACTTTAAATTATGAATCCCTGGATCAATCCAATTGACGTTTTGGGTTAAACTTAATTAAAATCAAAGCCTTTAAAATTAAAAAGCCTCCAAGGATAAACACAGTTCCTCAGAGGCTCAGTTATCAGCATCTTTTGCAAGGCCTTCTCACAGTTCGCTCCCGAGGGTTAGGGATAAGAGATTGCTTGGTTTACAAAATAGCCAAAATATAATTTATTAAATGACCAACGTTTATATTTTCACCTGGCATCTAAACTAAGAACACCCGGCTTGTCAAGCAAAATATTAGAAGCTATTTTAAAATTAGCAGTTCATCAAGGAATCGTAAATCCTGATCGTCCTTTTTAATCGGGGTTTTTTGCTTCAAATTTGATTGACTCTATCGACTTATTTTTTGTATGAATTAGCGAGGATGTTCGCGGAGCAAATCAGGCTTTTGAGCCAGTCGACGACCATCATACCGGCAGCGATCTTTCAGGAGGTTAGAATGGGGAATTTATATCTTGGCAAGCAAGATGCACTTTATTACGAATACGCCGCGCCGCAGGCAGACGACGGGCACACATTTGTCTTTTTCAATGCCCTGACAGGTGATACGAGTACCTGGGAGACTGTCATTGGACCCCGGCTCAGAGCCGCCGGTCACGGTACGCTTGTTTACAACATGCGGGGGCAGACCGACAGTCCCTTTTCGCCCGATCTTGAATTGAACAGTGACCTGATTGTGGAAGACGCTGTTCGACTTCTAAACGAAGTCAGGCCGCTTCGATCCATCCTCGTTGGCCTATCGATCGGCGGCCTTTTTGCTGCCCGGGCCTGGTTGAAAGCTGCGAATGCGATTGGACTGGTGCTGATCAATACGTTGCGCAGAGATGGTCCTCGGCTGCAATGGATCGGCGATGCCCTGGTTCGTGCAGTTGAAGTGGGCGGATTGGAGCTTTTCAAAGACCTATTCCTGCCGCTTTTAGTAAACGAAAAATGGCTGGCTGACAGTCGAATCAATTTCTTAAAACCCGATCCCGCTTACAAACCCATTGATCCCGAAAGCGGGGCATACAAACTCCTGGCAGAAGCCGGGCGCACGGCCGACTGGGATTTGCCCTATGAGAAACTGGATCTGCCGACACGGGTCATTACCGGTCTTCAGGATCACGTTTTTCTGGATCGGGATGATGTTGAACGTCTTTTCTCGCGCCTGCCCCGGGCCCAACGAATCGATATGCGCGACGCCGGGCACCTTATTCCGGCAGAGCGGCCAGAAGCGCTGGCCGATGCGCTGCTCACTTTCGCAAAGGAGTTGTGATGGGACTCTGGCATAAATACGCAATTCTAGCCTATCTTGCCGTTTTTTTAGGTGTCATCGGACATGCATCCAGTGAGTTCGTTTCCGTCCTTTCCGGGATTGCGGGACCCGAGCTGTCGGTTTGGCGATTTTTGCTGGGTGGTGTCGGGCTCCTATTACTTTCGCTTATCTTTCCGTCCAGCCGAGATTTATTGGCCCCATTTAAAACGCACGGATTCCGGCTCGTAGGGCTGTCAATCTTGGGCATCTCGACCGGGTATCTTTTGTTTCACTGGTCACTTGATTTTGCGACCGTACCTCAGGTGGCTACCTTGGTGACCACAATTCCGATTTTTGTCGGGTTGGCAAACCTGTGGATCAACAAACAACCCCTTTCCGGAGCTAAAGTTATAAGCGGCCTCAGCGCTATGCTTGGTGTGGCGTTGTTGGTCACTGACGGTTATCTGGCCATGTTGGCCGGTGCCGGGCAGAACCTGATCGGGGTGCTGATGGCCATGGGCTGTGCAGCCGTTGTCGCCTTTTACACCGTTATGGTTCGCCCGATCATTGCCAAATACGGTGCGTTACGTATTACAGCCATTACCTTGAGTATCGGGGCAATCGGATTGTGGTTTGTCGTCGGCCTGTTCTGGAAAATCTGGGTGAATCCATTTGCGCTTTTTGACCGCTCGGCATCCCAGGTTGCCTCTCTGCTCACAATTGCTTTATGGAATACAACCATCACCCAATATCTCTGGATTGGTGGATTGGCTGCGGTACCCGATATCACGCGCGGAAGTTACCTTTTTTTTCTGAAACCCGTCATTGCCGCCTTTCTGGCTGTTGTCTTTCTCAACCAGGAACTGACTGCCTGGCAAATACTTGCCATTTTAGTTATCTGCGTTTCGGTTCTGATTGAAGCCGGCTGGGATAGGTTCAAGTTGGGCGTTGGCAGGACAGGCGCTACCCGATCATGATAACCATCGTGATCTCGTGATAACGCTTGTGAACAGCGCTTTGGATCCGATGGGTAGATCTTTCAATATATGCAGGATGGTTATCTCGGCATTCCGGCGGTTGGCGATTTCGATTTTCTTTTTTTCTCCGACTCCCTCAACTCTCTGCGTATAATCTTGCCGGTGGCTGTCATCGGTAGTTTTTCGACAAACTCTATTTCTCGCGGATATTCGTGGGCAGCCAGTCTGTCTCGAACGAAATTTTTGATATCGTCTTCTAAGGCCTTGTCGGCATTGAATCCCGGCGTGAGAAGGATAAAGGCTTTCACGATCTCGGTGCGCACTTCATCCGGACTTCCGACCACTGCGACCATGGCGACGGCCGCATGCTTGATGAGGCAATCTTCGATTTCACCGGGCCCGATCCGGTAACCTGAACTTGTAATCAGATCATCTTCGCGACCGACAAACCAGAAATATCCATCTTCGTCTTTTTGGGCCATATCGCCCGTCAAATACCAGTCTCCGGCACAACTATCCCTGGTCGCTTCAGGGTTTTTCCAGTATTCCAGAAACATGACCGGATCGGGATGCCTGAGACCCACGTTACCCGTGGTGCCGGGGGGCAGCACATTGCCGTTGTCATCGACAATCTCAACCACGTGACCGGGTATGGCTTTTCCCATGGAACCGGGTCTGATTTCCATGATCGCAGCGCAGTTTCCCACCACCAGGTTGAATTCGGTCTGTCCGTAAAATTCGTTAATGGTCACCCCCAGCGCGGATTGACCCCAATCGAGGAGTTCTTTACCCAGGGTTTCGCCGCCGCTGGCGACTGTTCTAAGCTGAAATGCGTGTCGGCTACCGGGATCTTTTACCTGGCGCATGAGTTTGAGGGCGGTTGGGGGAATAAAGGAATTGCGAATTCCGTGTTTGGCCATGATGTGGAAGGCATATTCCGGGTCGAATTTTTTGGCCCGGTAAGCGACCACCGGAATTCCGTGATACCAGCTGGGTAGCAACACATCGGTGAGGCCACCCAGCCAGGCCCAATCCGCCGGGGTCCAGAAAAGATCATCTTCTTTCGGGAAAAAATTGTGAGGGAATTCCACGCCGGGAATATGTCCTAAAAGCATTCGATGGGCATGCAGTGCACCTTTAGGTGGACCGGTTGTGCCGGAAGTATAGGCCAGGAGCGCCGGATCATCGGCTCTGGTTTTGGCCGCTTTAAAATCATGGGAGCCTTTCCGGATGGACTCCCAGAAGTCGATCACCTGTTCTTCCTTTCTGCCCCTGACCACGAAGACCCTTTCCAGATGAGGAAGATTTTTGCGGATCTGCAGGACCTTGTGCAGATTGGCATCGTCGGTTACGATGCCTTTGGCCTGGCTGTTGGCGAGGCGGTACTCGAGAGCTTCCGGACCAAAAAGAGTAAACAGCGGAATGGCAATCCCCCCGATCTTATAAGCGGCGATGTGGGAAATACCCGTTTCCGGGCATTGCGGCAATAAGATTCCCAATCGATCTCCGGCACCGAATCCAAAAGCCTGTAAGGTATTGGCGAATTGGTTGGTTAACCTTTTCAGCTGCCAAAAGGTATATTTTTCGATCCGGCCTTCTTCATTTTCATAGATCAGGGCCAGGCGATATCGCTGGTGGGCGTGTTTGTCGCAGACATCGACTCCCATATTGTAATGCTTGGGGATCTTCCATTTAAATGCGTTATATACGGCTTCGTAAGAATCGAGTGGCTTGAGCATAACATTTGCCTCTTTATTTTTAACCTGTTCAAGAACCCATCTCAAAAAGGTGGATTAGGGTTCAGGGCCCCGCTGAAGCGGGATTACATGTCTAATCTAATCAGATTAATGTATGCATCAAGGCGCAAACCGATTCGAAAGCGGAGCATACACGTAAGTAGGTGAGCATTTTGAATCGGTTTGCAACGCCGCCATGGACACTTAGACGCATTTTTGAGATGGGTTCTAATCTTCTTGGGGTAAACGCACTACCAACACCGGCGTTTTACAACGCCGGATCACCCGTCTCGAGGTGCTGCCCATCAGCGCATTTGACAGTGCACTGTGACCGTGGGCACCCATTACAACCATGTCATAGCCTTTATTTTCGACCTCCAGCAAAATTTCATCCACGGGGTTGCCGATTTTTACAATAATGTTATCGGTAATAAACGGACAGGCTGGCAGTTCGGCCTGCACCTCATCACAAAAATTTGTAAGCCGGGATCGAAGTTTGTCCATGACCTCTTTTTCGTTGCGGGTGCGAAGCTGGCCCCATTCTTTTTCTCCAATGATGTTAATCACCAGACTGCTAGCGGTGGGAGATATGTCTTCTAAAACGTGAAGAATGGTGACGCCGGCATCGTAGCGGTTGGCTATGCTGGCCGCATAACTAAACGCATGACGAGCGTTTTTGGAAAGATCCGTGGTGTAAAGGACTTTATTTATTTCAGGTATCATTTTTCTCCTCCAGAGCTTGCATCTTTGACTTTATTTTTGTGTTTTATTAGGATAAGAAATCAATTTTAATATAACTATAAATTAATCCGTCTTCAAGGTAAAATGTCAGAAAATATTGAACTTATAATCGGCATCGGCGTTCTGATTCTTGTCTTCGTCCTTTCCAGAAGATTTCATGCCTGGAAGATAAAGCGGGCCTACATCTTTATTATTGAAGATCTTAAGAAGCTGGGCGCCTTTGACCCGGCATCAGCGGTAGACCTTTCCTATGCCCGCAATGCCATGTTTAGAATAGGGTACAAAGATCACCGGCCGACAGCGCTGAAACATTTGATATCCGGCAATATTGTCGGCTCCACGACGGATGAGCATTATTACCTGATAGACAAAAATATGCAAACATGAGTTGATTTTTAACAACATGGACCTATTATAGGTGTTAAGAGGAGGCAAGGACATGGATCCGATAAAATTATTAAAAGGGAAAAAAATTCTTATCGTAGATGATGAGCCCGATATTCTTGAGCAGTTAATTGAGCTTCTGGATATGTGCAGGATAGACACCGCATCCTCTTTTGAAGAGGGCCAGCGCTTACTTGAAGCAGAGTCATACGATGTCGCCATCCTGGATATCATGGGCGTCAAAGGATTTGAGCTTCTTGAGATTGCCAAAAAACAGAAAATACCGGCCCTGATGCTTACCGCCCACGGCTTGTCCGAAGAGAATCTTAAGAGATCCGCTGAGGAGGGTGCTTCCTACTATGCCCCCAAAGAGAAAATGCATGAAATTGATCTTTTCGTCGCAGATGTGCTCCGGGCCATCGATGAGAACAAGAGCCCCTGGGCCAAGTGGTTCGAAAGGCTTGGGGGTTTCTATGACAAAAGATTTCACGGTCCTAAATGGAGAGAGCAGGAACAGGAGTTCTGGGAAGAGAAGCTAAAGCGGACGCCCGGGATCTAAAATCCGGTTAACGGGCTGTCCACAGTACTGATAACAAAAACGGGTTTATAACCCGTTTTTCTACCATAGTGTGAGCGAATCCAAAAACAACTGTTTCAAATCCTCGGCGCTTGCCGGCCGGGGTGCTAATTTGGTTAACCGATGCTGGGGCAGTGTCCCCTCCACTAGTTTATCCACATCATCCGGGCCATAACCCACTGCACTGAGCCCGTTGGGCATATCGACCTTGCGCATCATTTCGACGATGGTGCTCGCCAGCACCTCGCCTGCATCTTCGGGCGACGCATCGGAAATATCCCTACCCATCAATTCGGCGGCATATAGATGCATTTCAGGATTGGCCGGAGCCGTAAATCGAAACACGGCCGGTGCATTCAAAACAACTGCCATTCCATGCGGGATAAGCGGCTGCCCCGGCGGGTAGCCTGCGGGCACGTAATCGCGAACCATTCCCGATACGGGATACGACATGGCGTGGGGCAGATGACACCCGCCGTTTCCAAAGCCGATACCGGCATAGGTTGCGGCCAGAAGCACCTCTCCGCGGGCTTCATCATTGGAAGGATCCTCAATGACGCGGACAAGGTGCCGGGAGATCATTTCAATGGCCCGGGATGCCCAGATGTGGGAGATGGGATTGGCTCCCTGATAAGCCGGGCGCAATTTGGGATGCTCGGCCGCCGGCCGCTGGTTGTAGGGCAGCACAGTTAAAGCTTCCAGAGCATGGGTTAACTGGTCCAGTCCGGTGCAGGCGGCAATCATTTTGGGCAGGGACCGGGTGTTATTTGGATCTACGATGCCTTTTACGGGCCGCAAGGTGCGATGGGCAATTCCGGTTTTGGCTTTGATTTCCAAAAAATCAAAGATCGCCACCCCGGTTGTTTCGCTGCCCGTGCCGGCAGTCGTCGGTACAGCCACCAACGGCTTTAATGGGCCGGGCACCGGCTCGCCTTTACCGATAGGCAGATTTACGTAAGTCATAAAGTCTGCCGGGTGGGTGGAGTAAAGATTAGCCGCCTTGGCGGTATCGATACTGGAACCGCCACCGACCGCTACGAATCCATCGAAATTGCCGTCTGCGGCGAACTGAATGGCTTCTTTAAAGGAAATATCCGTTGGTTCCACGCTTGCCTGGTCGTATAAAACGGCATCGATGCCATGTCGACCCAAAGCTTCAAGCGTCACGGCGACGGGTTCTTTGTCTGATAGATGGGAATCGGTGACCACCATCACGCGCCGGGCACCCTGTTCTTCCATATCCCATCCCACCTCTCTTGTAACCCCGGGACCGTATTTGATACTGGACGTATCCATCGAAAAGGCCGTCTCTAGTTTCATATTACTTTCCTTTCGTTCATCTGTTCATTTTTGGATGCGGGGTAACCACAAAGTCGATCAAGGTACAATCTAGCCGTTGTCAGTTGTCAGTGGTTCGTTGAAATCAAAATTAATCTCATCGAATTTAGATCCATAGAAGGCCTATTTTATTGGCAGATTCAATACTTTTTTGGAGCAACAGACAACAGACAACTAACTACTGACAATCGCCATTTAGCTGGAAGGTTACGGCCCTCTAACGCGACTGTCCAATTTATTCGGCCGACACTATATATTGATGAAACTTCTGGCGATGGTGACGGCTTCGGCGGCGTCTTTGCCGAAGGCGTCTGCTCCAATTTTTTCAGCAAATTCGGCACTCAGCGGGGCACCGCCGACCATCACTTTCAGGGCTCCACGCATCCCTCTGGTTTGTAAAACGCTGATCACGTTTTCCATTTCCGGCATCGTGGTGGTCAAGAGGGCCGATAAACCCAGAACCTGCGGTTGAATATCGGCAACCTTAGCGATCACATTCTCAACCGTGACATCAACCCCCAGATCGATGACTTCAAAGCCGGCGCCTTCCAGCATCATCGCGACGAGGTTTTTCCCGATGTCATGGAGGTCTCCCTTGACCGTACACAGAACGATCTTGCCTTTTGGTTGCTGTTCCTGATCTTTTAGCAAGGGTTTGATAATATCGAGCCCCTTTTTCATCGTCATGGCAGCGACAAGCATTTCCGGGACGAATATTTCGCTTTTCGCAAAGCGATCACCCACCACGTCCATGGCCGCAATCAATGCCCTGTTGATGAGATCATCCAGGTTGGCTTTGTCCTGAATTGCTTTTTGCACCAGAGCTTCGATTTCCTTATGCTTACCGGCTATCACTGTGTTTTTAATTTCTTCAAACAATTTTTCCATCTGGTTTTTCCCTTAACTTTAGGCACGTTAGATCATTTTAGGCATTTTAGGCACTTCTAACTTCAGAGCACCTTTGGAACTTTTATTCTCTGTCTTTCAAGATGAACTGCTAATTTTGAGATGGTTTCTAATACCCTTCATGAGCCGCTTCCACGATAGCCTTCAGGTTTTCAATCGGGGTCGACAATGGGATCGCACATTCGGGGCCGATGATGTTGATACCCGCCTCGACCGCATATCGCACCTGTTTATGTACGTCTTCGGGAGTTCCCTGGTACAGCACCTGGGGATTATTGACGTTACCGACCAGCGACATAAGGGTTCCGACTTTTTCCACCGCCATTTTGGCATCCACCTGCCATTCCATGTGATACGCGTCCACGCCGGATTGGGCAAAATATTCCAACCGATCTGAGCAGTCGCCGCATACATGCAGGATCAGCGGACCTTCAATTTGAGCTGTAATTTCCTGATGAATGGGCAGGAGAAGTTCTTTGTAATGATAAGGACCCACCAGACTTCCGGTGACATGATCCGCCATGACAACGATATCGGCACCGGCCTGAAATTGAGCGCGTGCAAAAGCGATGGTCACCGGCATCAGCTGTTTTAGCATTTTAATCACTTTTTCGGTTTCCCCCATGCCGATTTGAAGCAGAAAATTCTGGGTTCCGGCCATATGATAGGAAAGCGTCCAGGGGCCCATCACTTTGCCTACAATCGCAGCTTTTCCGCCCACATGACGCCGCAATATGGATAAGGCATCGAGAACGACCTGCATGGACGGTTTTTCCAAAATATTTTGCGGGACGTTGATATCCGAAAAATTTTCATAAGGAAAATTTTTATTGTCGGGCATGCGGTCCCGATTGCCCCAGTCCACCTCGCATCCCAAGGCCGCAGCTTCCTGCTGCACGCTGTATTCGGGCATAACGGTGTCAAACCCTAAAACCTCATGGCCTGCCAGGGCTAAATCAGCCATGGCATTGGCATCGAGATGCGCCTCCGGAAATGACACCCCGGCGGTATCCATGAGCCCATGGCAAACAATGGAAGTGGGATTTCCCACCGGTGGACGATCCCCCTTGCGTCCATTATACATGGCCGACATCACAAGGTTGTAAGAAGATGTTTTCATTTATACAGCCTCCAATGCGTGCTCATTGATTTGTTGGTGGATTAACGTAAATTTTAAATAACAAATTTCAAATCCCAAATATCAAACAAATAACAATGACCAAAATTCAAAATTCTAAACGTGTGGGCGTTTTGGTCATTGGGAATTGTAATTTGATATTTATTTGTAGTTTGGTGCTTGTAATTTGGGACTTTATATGTTGCTGCTGAAAACATTGGAAGAGTTCCCGTGAACCCCATTTACCGTATTTATAGAATTGCTCCCATATGCCAGGGCACAAATTCGTTGTCGCCGAAACCGAAAGTTTCACTTTTGGACTTCTTTCCGGAAGCCGTGTCCAGTATAAGATCAAATATGGTTGCGCCCATCTCCTCGATGCCGGCTTTGCCATCGATAATAAGGCCACAGTTAACATCCATATCAGCGCGCATGCGTCGATACATTTCAGTATGGGTGGCAAGTTTTATGGTTGGCACCGGCTTAAATCCGCAAACCGACCCGCGGCCGGTTGTGAAACAAATTATATTGGCACCTCCGGCAATCATCCCTGTTACGGAAACGACATCATATCCGGGGGTATCCATGAAGACCAGACCTTTGGCTTCTACGGCCTCAGCGTATCCGTAGACTTCCATCAGATTGGTTTTACCGCCTTTCGCAACGGCCCCCAGGGACTTTTCTAGAATCGTCGTTAGCCCGCCGGCTTTATTACCCGGCGATGGGTTATTGTTTATTTGGGCATGATGTCGCGCTGTGTATTCCTCCCACCAACGGATACGCTCAATCAGTTTTTGGCCGACTTTCTGACTGACGGCCCTGCGGGTAAGCAAGTGTTCAGCGCCATATATCTCCGGAGTTTCGCTCAAAATTGCGGTGCCGCCATTGCTTACGAGAATATCAACGGCTTTTCCAAGAGCCGGATTCGCAGAAATACCGGAATAGCCGTCGGATCCGCCGCACTCCAACCCGAGCACAATATGGCTGGCTGAAACCGTGCTGCGATTTACCCGGTTGATCTCCGGCAGCATGGCTTGAACGGCCTGCACACCCTGGCGGATTGTTTGCGTTGTTCCCCCCGCCTTTTGAATGCTGACGGTCCGCAGGCAGGGTCCTTCTTCAAGCTGCATGTTTCCGAGCAGGCAATCCAGATGGTTGACTTCACATCCAAGCCCGACAAGCAGAATACCGCCGAAATTCGGGTTGCGAGCGTATCCAGCCAGGCAGCGTTGAAGTAAATCCATCCCTTCGCCACCCTCGGCGGCGCCACACCCGAGTCCGTGTCCTAAAGCAAGAACCCCATCCACATGGGGATATTGGCCCAGGTTGTCTTTTTCGATGGCATCGGCAATAAAGTGGGCCACACTTGCCGAACAGCTGACGGTCGCCAGAATTCCGATGTAGTTGCGTGTGGCAACTTGGCCATCGGGTCTTACGATGCCTTCAAAAGTTGCTTGATCTTTTTGTGACCGTATCGACGTCGGCCGGGCGTCGTCACCGATGGCATAATCACGCGTGAAGCTCGACACCGCGGCATTGTGGGTATGGACATGATCTCCGGGCAAAATGTTCTTTGAGGCAAATCCGATGATCTGCCCGTACTTGATAATCGGGCCACCACTCTTGATACGGCATATAGCCACCTTATGACCGGCCGGGATTCTGTCACGAGAGTTGATGTCGGCTTCCACGATAATGGAATCCGGGGCCAGCTCGTTCAGCGCCACCATTACATTATCTTCGGGGCTGAGTCTTATCGTTTTTCCCTGTCCGGTCATCACTTTTGGTTTCATTCCAGGCCGGATTGTTCTCGAATGACGCGGCCAATGGCAGAGATATCGTCGTCGCCGTATCCTCTGGCGATAAGGCCGTTTTCGATTTGAGCAACCAATGCAGTTGCCGGAAGGGTCACTTTCAACTCGCTAGCCGCATCCAGTGCAATCCGTAGATCCTTGTGGTGCAGCCTGACCCGGAAACCAAGCGGGTAGGTGTTGTTGATAATATTGATCCCTCTGTTCTGCAAAACCCAAGAACTGGCAGCTCCGCCACCGATCGCTTCAATGACTTTGTGCATGTCAAGCCCGGCTTTGATTCCCAGCGATAAACCTTCGGCAACTGTCAGGTAAGTGCCCGAAATGATGATTTGATTAATTGCCTTGGTAATCTGCCCGGCACCAATCGGCCCCACATGCGTAACCGTTTTCCCCATGGTCTCCAGAATCGGGAGAGCTTTTTCAAAATCGGCTGCATCCCCGCCGACCATTATGGCCAGAGTTCCATTCTGAGCACCTTCAGAACCTCCGGAAACCGGCGCATCCAGCATTTTTATGCCTTTATCGCCCAGTTTTTCAGCCATTTGACGGGTGGCTGCCGGGCTGATGGTGGACATGTCAATCAGAATTGCTCCTTCGGCGGCACCATGGATAATGCCATTGGCGCCCAGAACCACCTCTTCAACGTCGGGCGTATCGCTTACGATGGTAATGATAATTTCCGCCCCCGCGGCGGCTTCTTTAGGTGAATGCGCCCGCCCGGCGCCTTCCTTGGCGACGGCTTCTTCTTTTTCCCGGGTGCGGTTATAGACGGTGACTTCGTGACCGGCCTTAAGAATATTCAGCGACATGCCCACACCCATTGTTCCCAGGCCGATAAATGCGATTTTCATCTTTGTCCTCCCTTGTGCTTTAGTATCATAAATCAATTTTTGAGATAGTTTGGTGGTGATTTAGCTCTAACATTATAGGTTCAAAGGTTCAGGGTTCAGGGTTCAAAGGTTCAAGTTGCGAGGAATTGTTAAATTGGTTTTATTTGTCTCATTAGTTGAATGGGTTGGGGTAAACCGAACCAATTGAAGGAATTCAACCAATCAAACCAATTTAACGTGTGCGCGACACTCGAAACATGGTCGTCGAATTAGGACCACGACAACGGACAAAGTACAACGGACCACGAACGATTACAAAAAAATCTTCCCCGGATTCAGCAATCCTTTGGGATCAATTAATTCTTTGATCTGGCGCATCAAATCATAACTCTGCCCGTGCTCCAGTTCCATAAATTTGCGTTTGCCGATGCCGATGCCGTGCTCTCCCGTGCAGGTGCCGCCCAGTTTCACCGCGCGGCTGACAATTTGATCGTTGATATTTTCCAGCATCGACCACTCCTTCTTATCGTCGGGGTCTCCTACCAGAACAACATGCAGATTCCCGTCACCGGCGTGCCCGAAGACATATCCGGATGCATTGTTGTCATCCACTAATTTTTGGGAGAAAACCATCATTTCCGGGTAGCGGGAGATCGGAACCGCAGCATCCACGATGAGGGTTTCTTTGCCCGGGTGGGCGCGATGGATGGTTTCCCAGGCTTCATGGCGGGCACGCCAAAGCTCGGCGCGTTCATTGGCCTCCACACCGAATCGGAAACCGGTTGCACCGCAGTCCTGGCACAACTCTTTGGCAAGATCGGATGTTTCTTGCAGACTGGCCTTGCTGATACCGTGAAATTCGCAGAAAAGGGAAGGCACTTCCGGAAGCCCGAGATCCTTTTCGCGGTTCATCAGGTTGATGAGCTCAGGCGTCAGTAACTCAAGGGCGGCCGGTTCCAATCCGGAGCCGATCATGATCGCCACGGCCTGAGAGGCTTCATCCAGCTTATTAAATGTGATTGTAATTGCCAGGTGGTGGGTCGGAATTCCGGCGAGCCGCAGCGTTGCCTCCGTAACCACTCCCAGTGTGCCTTCAGATCCGACAAACAGTCTGGACAGGTCATAACCGGAAGAAGATTTATGCGCTTTACACCCTGTGTTTATGATATTCCCCCCGGGCAGCACCAGCGTTAATCTCATAACATAATCTTTGGTGGCGCCGTATTTGACGGTTTGCACTCCCGATGCGTTATTGGCAATCATTCCGCCGATGGACGCATCGGCACCGGGGTCAGGCGGGAAAAACAAACCTTGCTTTCCGGCCTGGCGATTCAACTCTTTGCGCAGAACACCGGGCTGGACATCGGCCTGCAGATCCTGGGGTCGAATTTCAAGAATCTTATCCATCTGGGTCATGTCCATTACGAGCCCGCCTCTGGTGGGTACCGGATTGCCCTCGGTACTGGTACCGGCGCCCCAGGGGGTAACCGGTACCTCCTGAGTATATGCCCAGGATAGAATTTTAGAAACTTCTGCGGTGGTGATCGGCCAGATAACAGCTGCCGGCAGGGTTCCGCGGTGGGCGGATATGTCATGCAGATGCAGTTCGCGGCTGGATTGGCCGATGGAGAAGCGGTCAGCGGTCACAAAATTGGACAAAGCTGCAATTTGATCTTTGGTGAATTCTTCCATAAAGCATGCTCCTAAAGATTAATTAGATCACTTGAGTGTTTTTATCAACCAGATAAACAATCGACTTATAATACAGGCCGCTGTGCCGGGATAACCCGATTTCACATGTACGGCTGGTGGAATACCCGGCGGTACAATTTTCGCTAACCGCCGGTTTTAATTCCCTCAGGGCGGCTTGATTTAATTCAGGGTGGGTAAATCCCCGATCACCCGCAAAACCGCAACAACCAACTCGGTCTGGAACCACAACGTTTCTGGCACAGGCCTGTGCAACCGCCAGCAGTTTGTGCTCCAGCGCCATTTTCATATTGCTGCAGGAATGGTGGATCGCAACGCTGGCGTCCAGAGGTTCAAACGCCAGACGGTCCATCATGAAATCATAGATAAACTCAGATGGTTCATAGAGCTTTAATTTGGGGTTCATCTTTGTACGCATGCGGTACAGGCAGGGGCTGGTGTCGCACAATATCGGTATCTGGCCGGCATTGGACGCCAGCATCAAAGCGGCCTCGAGCTCTTTTGATTTCATGTCGGCCTGTTCAAAAAATCCCTTGCTTTCAAAAGCCGTGCCGCAGCAGAGCCGGTGCATGTTTTCAGGGAAAATCAGCCCGAAACCGGCTTTTTTGAGCAATCGCACGCTAACTGCCGGCAGGGACTCATCGTCCGGATCCCCCCTGGCCGGACCCATGGTCCGGTTGATACAGCTTGGGAAATAGACAACCTTTGGCAATCCGTCCTCTCTATGCGGGTTTGGTGCTTTAATCGGCCCGGCGCCTTTTGGCATATACCGATTCCAGCATGGCAGACGACCCTTGCTTAAACTTCTGGCACCTGCTGAAATCTGTTCGATTATGTTTGCGCCCAACAAATGATGCGTCAGATCAACGACGTTGAGTCCCAGGCGGACAACGCTTGCAACGTGCCCGAAATTGTTGGCGATGAGAGCGGCCGCCCGTTGGACAATGGGTCTTTGCACATTGAGGCCGCGAACTTTTTTGGTATGTTCGCCCGTGTCTATATCGATCGGGCAACCGACCGCGCACATTCCGTCCACAGCGCAGGTCTGCTCACCCAGATAGTCATAGTTTTTTTCAAATTCAGCCAGTCTCTGGGGATTTTCCCGGGTTGCTTTCAGGCGGGACATTTCACGCTGGGCGACAATTCGTTGCCGGGGTGTGAGGCTCAGGTCCCTGGACGGACAGAAGGGCTCACAAAAACCGCACTCCGTGCATCGATCCACAATTGGATTGGTCGGCGGCAGTGGTTTCAGGTTTTCGACATGCACATTGGGGTTGGGATTTATGACAACACCGGGGTTCAAGAGATTTTTCGGATCGAAGATGTTTTTAATTTGCTGCATCATTCTGTAAGCATCGGCGCCCCATTCCATTTTTACATAAGGGGCCATATTGCGGCCGGTTCCATGTTCCGCTTTCAGAGAGCCGTCGTATTTTGTAACCACCATCTCGCAGACCTCATCCATAAAACGGCGGTAGCGTTCCACCTCTTTTTGAGTTGCGAAATCCTGGGTGAATACGAAATGCAGGTTCCCCTCCCGGGCGTGGCCGAAAATGATGGCTTCATGGTAGCGGTATTCGGTCATCAGATCTCGCAGTTCCAGGGTGGCGTCGGCAAGTCGCGCAATCGGGAAAGCAACATCTTCGATAATGACGGTGGTCCCGATTTCCCGCACGGCTCCAATTGCCGGGAACAGTCCCTTGCGGATATTCCACAGCCTGGTGTATTCATCAACCTTATCGGTAAACTCAATTGGAAGCTCCATGGGAACATCCGCAAGCGACCGCTTAACCGTGTCGATATTGCGCTGCAGCTCGTCATGTGCGTGCGCCCGGGTTTCAACCAGCAATGCGGTCGTTTTTTGCGAAAAGGCCTTGAGATAGCCCGGCATGCCCTCTTTGTCCTGCACCGACCGCAAAGACGCCCGGTCCATAATTTCGGCAGCATCCACCGGGCCTTTCTTTAGAATGGCTGCGGCATTACAGGCACTTGCGATATCCGGAAAGATCATCAGAGCGCTGGCTTTGTTGGGGTGTTCGACCACGGTGTCGTACGTGATTTCGGAAGCAAAGCCCAAACTCCCCTCGGAGCCGATTATCAGGTGCAGGATAATGTCGATCGGATCTTTAAAATCCACTAACGCATTCAGGCTGTATCCGGTGGTGTTTTTAATCCTGAATTTTTGGCGGATGCGCTCTGCCAGCTCAGTGTTGGCGCGCACCGTTTCACTCAGCTGCTGAATGTTGTCCACCAGCGCTCGATGTGTTTTTTTAAAGCGCTCGCAGCTTTTCTTGTCGGCCGTGTCAAGGAGGGCTCCATCCTGAAACAAAATTCGCATACTATGGATGGTCTGATAGCTGTTTTGGGCAACGCCGCAACACATTCCGCTGGCATTGTTGGCCGCAATTCCGCCGATCATGGCAGCGTTAATGGATGCGGGATCCGGGCCTAATTTCTTCCCGAAGGGCGCCAGGTATCGGTTGGCCTGGCCGCCGATGATACCTGGCTGGAGCCGGATTCGGGCGCCGTTGTCAAGTATCTTGTACTTATTCCAGTTGCCGCCGCAGATGACTAAAACAGAATCGGTGATGGCCTGGCCCGAGAGGCTGGTTCCCGCGGCTCGAAACGTAATTGCGATCTTGTGAAGATCGGCGGTTTGCAGAATCCGGGAGACCTCCTCTTCTGAATCCGCTTTGATGACGATTTTGGGGATCAGGCGATAAAAGCTGGCATCTGTACCGTAAACCAGCGTACGCAGCGGGTCGGTAATGAGCCTTGTGCTGGGGATAAAAGCGAGCAGATCTCTGTAAAATTGTTTGTAATTTTGAGGCAACATGAGTTTGCTTTTGATATGGCGTTAAGTTGTCAGGCGTTCAATCTGAAAATGGGTCGGTTTTTTTTTGCGACCATTTTTCGATCTGAATAACCTCGCCAAATGTGTTGTAGATCTTATCCGCCTGGCTGAACGTTTGGATCTTATTATCAATCAATGACTGCAATTCTTATAGGGGAGCCGGTTTGTTGTCAATTCAAAATGCAGAAAAGTCTTGGAGGCAGATAAATTCTATGGACAGAAGACTTATGGGATATAATTTGCTGAAGAATTTAAATGAAAGGCAAAGGCCGGTCACGTGAAGCACAAGCGCCTGTGTTTATACTGCGGCACATCTAAAACATTGCTTTACTTTCATACAAAAATTGGAGTAATGATATTGCAGATTAATGCAAAGGGGAGACCACTATGAATATCGGTGCGCTTTTTTCGCGACATGCCAAATATCGTCCCGATCATCTTGCGGTGGTGTTTGAAGCTCAGCGTCTAACCTGGCTTGAATTCAACAAAAATATCAATCGCCTGGCCCATGTCATGCTGAAATTGGGCATCCGCAAAGGAGACAAGGTGGCCACCATCCTGCCCAACTGTATGGCGCTTCTCGAAGCCTATTGGGCGGTGGCCAAAATTGGGGCCGTTATCGTACCCTTCAGCACACTGCTTCTTGAAAAAGCCATGGTGACCTTGCTGCAGGATTCGGACGCGGTCATGGTGATCACAAATGCCGATTTTGCTGATAAAATCGATTCGATTAAATCAGCGCTTCCGGCAGTTAACGGCGATCGATACATTCTCACCGATTATTGCGGACAGACCGGCTATCAAGATTATCATGCCTTAAAAGCAGCTGCCACTGACCGGGAACCTGAAGGCATCGTCGTCAATGACGATGACGCGTTTAACATCATGTACAGCAGCGGTACCACCGGGTTGCCGAAAGGGATTGTGCATACCCATTATGTGCGGGCGTGGTACGGCGCCTCATTTGCCGCTGCCTTTCGGATGACACCCGAAAGCGTTACCATGCATGCCGGCGCCATTGTTTTCAACGGCGCCTTTGTTGACATGATGCCCGCTATGTTTGTCGGGGCAACCTATATTCTGTTGAGTCATTTTGATCCGGTGACTTATATCGAAACCATTGCACGCGAAAAAGTGACCCATGTGATGATGGTGCCCGCGCAGATTATTGCAATTCTGAGTGCCCCCAATTTTTCCGCTGAAACGTTGGAATCCCTGGAGATGATTTTATCCCTGGGTGCGCCCTTGCTCAAAGAACATAAAGATGAACTCAACAAACGCCTGCCGGGAAGATTTTATGAACTTTATGGCCTGACAGAAGGCATGGTGACCGTGCTTGATAAAATGGATTACGCTGCCAAGCCGGAATCGGTGGGCGTTCCTCCGCCTTTTTTCGAAATACGGATCCTGGATGAAAGCGGAAATGAATGCCCGGCAGGAGAAGTGGGTGAAATTTGCGGGCGCGGTCCGATTCTGATGCCCGAGTACTACAAACGTTCCGACCTTACGGCAGAGGCCATCAAAGACGGCTGGCTGCATTCAGGCGACCTGGGCTATGTCGATGACGACGGCTTTCTGTATCTGGTGGACCGCATGAAGGATATGATTATATCCGGCGGTGTCAACGTTTATCCGCGGGACATTGAGGAAATCGCCGTGCAGCATCCGGCAGTTCAGGAGGTTGCGGTCTTTGGCATTTCCCATGTTAAATGGGGTGAAACCCCGCTGGCGGCCGTGGTCCTACACGAATCCGGCAGTGTAAGTGCTCAAGACTTGCGGGATTGGATCAATGCCCGTGTGGCCGCTAAATTTCAACGGGTACAGGATGTGGTCGTCATGGAAGATTTTCCCCGCAATGTGGCCGGTAAAACCCTCAAGCGCGTCATGCGGGACAACTTTAACTTAAAGGATTAACATTATGGAAGATGTTCATAAAATTTTTAGCCAGTTTAAAGAAGAATTTCCCGAGATCCATGAAAAACATGAAGCTTTGGGAAAAGAAGTTCATGAAAAGGGTGGACCGCTATCTGAAAACAGTCGCTGGTTGATTAAAATTGCCATCTCCGGTGCCTGCAACCACAAACGCGCCCTTGAGACCCATATTCGCAAAGCAAAGGCGGCGGGTCTTGACGAAGCTGAAATCAAGCATGCTTTATTGTTGCTGATCCCGACTGCCGGTTTTCCGGCTTTTATGAAGGCCTATGCTATATTTAAGCGCATCAATTAAGCCGGCAGCATTATGGGTTGAATTGCCGTCGATTAGATCTGTTTTTGCGGCTTTTTACTAATTTTGTTAGTTGTCCGGAGTTAGTCGCCCGTTGCGTTTCTGACGATTACAACTGACGACGGGCCACAAACCACGGACCCATTTTTCAAAGGTATACAAAGTGAAACCGACTTCAAAACAGGATATCCGCGATCAAATTTCTAAATTCTTCAATTTTATTAAAGTTGACATCTGGCGGATTCGACTTGCGGATCTTCCCTTTGGCAAATCCTTCCTAATCAAACAGCTCCGGATCATTATTCTGGCCATTCGTGGCTATGATGAAGACAAATGTTTCTTTCGGGCATCTTCACTGACCTTTTACACCTTGCTATCCATCGTTCCGGTGGCGGCCATGTTTTTTGGTATCGCCAAGGGGTTCGGATTTGAAAAGGTACTTGAAAAACGGATATATGAAAATTTTCCAGGTCAACAAGAAGTCCTTTCACAGGTCCTTAACTTTTCCAATTCTCTTTTGCAGGAAACACGAGGCGGGCTTATCGCCGGTATTGGTTTGGCGGTTCTATTCTGGTCGATATTAAAAGTTCTTAATCATATCGAAAGATCGTTTAACGACATCTGGGAAATCAAGGTTGGCCGCAGCTGGGGCAGGAAATTCGGAGATTATTTGTCAATTATGCTCATCAGCCCCATTTTTATCATCTTGTCCGGCAGTGTAACGGTGTTTATTACCACCCAAGTTGAGCAGATAACGCAAAGGATCGCTTTGCTGGGAATGTTCAGTCCGGCAATTTCTTTTTTGTTAAAATTTATACCTTACGCGCTGATCTGGGCGCTGTTCACTTTTCTCTACATCATTATGCCCAATACCAAGGTTAATTTTAAGGCAGGCTTACTCGGCGGTGTGGTTGCCGGAACGATTTACCAGATTGCCCAGTGGGCTTATATCAGTTTTCAGGTCGGAGCTGCCCGATATAATGCCATATACGGGAGTTTTGCCGCACTGCCGTTGTTTTTGATGTGGGTTCAGATCAGCTGGTGGATTGTGCTATTTGGCGCCGAGCTGTCCTTTGCAAATCAAAACGTCGATACCTATGAGTATGAACCGGATTGTCTTAAAATCAGTCCGGCCTTTAAGCGGTTGCTGACCCTTCAAATTGCCCATTTGTTGATCAAAAACTTTTCGAATGGCAAAAAACCGTTAACTTACTCCCAAATTTCAGATCATCTGAGCATGCCGGTTCGGCTTGTGCATAATATTATTTTCGACCTGGTTGAAAGCGGTCTGGTCTCAGAAACCAAGACAAAATCAGATAAGGAATTCGCCTATCAACCCGCCCGCGACATCAACAAGATGACCATTCAATACGTTCTGGAAGCGCTCGATCAAAAGGGGACCGACGACATACCGGTTGCCAAAACTGAAGATTACCGGGCGCTTTCGGACGCATTGAAAAATTTCAGCGACACCATGGAAAAATCGCCGGCCAACAAACTCCTAAAAGACATCTAAATCAGGTCTCAATACTTTCATCATGGATACTTGTCCGAATTCTATAATAATTTGATTACGGAGAAGTTCGCTACGAATCTGATTTAGAGGCTATCTTTTTATTCCTAACTGACCGGCAAAGAAACAGGCAACAAAATGTTTATGTTGAACTTCCCTGAATTGCGGCTCTCTTTGACTGCAAATATCTTTGGCAAAAAGACAACGGGGGTGAAAGCTGCAGCCCGGCGGGGGATCGATGGGGCTGGGGACATCTCCCTTTAGAATTATCCTTTCATTACTTTTGAGAGCAGGATCCGGAACGGGCACCGCTGATAGGAGTGCCTGGGTATAAGGGTGCAGCGGTGTCCGGTAAAGGGCTTGGCTTGGCGCAAACTCTACGATTTTGCCCAGGTACATGACGGCCACGCGGTCACTTACATGTTCCACCACACTTAGATCATGGGATATAAAGAGATAGGTCAGTCCGAATTCATCCTGCAGATCTTGGAGTAGATTAATCACCTGGGCCTGTATCGAAACATCCAGCGCGGACACGGCTTCATCGCAGACGATCAGTTTGGGATTCAGTGCCAAGGCTCTGGCGACCCCGATTCTTTGCCGCTGACCACCGGAGAATTGGTGGGGATAGCGACGCATGTGCTCTTTACGCAGCCCGACTACCCTCAATAACTCGAGTACCTTTTCTTCTCTTTTCTTTCTGCTTCTCATCCCGTGGACAAGCAGAGGCTCGCCAATGATGTGCGCTACCGTCTTGCGGGGATTGAGGGAAGAGTAAGGATCCTGGAAGATGATCTGCATCTTTTCGCGTAAGGCCTGCATCTTATTCTTATCATAGCTGAGAATGCTTTCACCTTCGAAATAGATTTCACCGGAAGTGGGCTCTTCCAGACGCAGGATGGCTCTGCCGAATGTTGTCTTGCCGCAACCGGATTCGCCCACCAGCCCCACGGTTTCGCCCTCATCAATAGTCAGACTGACGCCGTCAACGGCTTTAACCGCGGCAATCTCCTTCATAAAAACGCCGCCTTTGATGGGGAAGTGTTTAACAATATTTGTGGCTTCAAGCAGGATTTTAGGCATATTTCAAACACCTTACTAAGTGATTATTTCCGGCTTGATACATCTCAGGTTCCACTTGATGACAGTCGTTAAAAACATCCGGGCAGCGGTCGCTGTAAAGACAACCGGGAGGCAAATTGAGCAGGGAAGGCACGACGCCGGGAATTGTCTTGAGCCGGTCTTCTTTATTTTCTCTGCCCGGCACGGGGATGGATTGCAGCAAACCGATGGTATAGGGATGTTTCGGGCTGGCGTAAAGCGTTTGCACGTCCGTGTATTCCATTACCTTGCCGGTGTACATAACCGCCACATTTTGGGCCATCTCGGCTATTACGCCCATGTCATGGGTGATAAACAGGATGGATGCCCCTGTTTCCGTTTTAAGTTTGTTCATCAAATCCAGAATTTGGGCCTGGATGGTTACATCCAGGGCGGTGGTGGGCTCATCGGCGATCATCAACTTCGGATTACATGCCAGGGCCATCGCGATCATCACGCGCTGTCGCATCCCACCGCTCATCTGATGCGGATACTCGGATAGCCGCGTTTCCGCCGCCGGGATGCCCACCAGGTGAAACATGTCGATCACGCGCTCACGGGTTTCGCTGCGGGATAACTTCTGATGCAGTCGGATCACTTCGCCGACCTGGTCGCCCACCGGAAAAACCGGGTTAAGCGATGTCATCGGTTCCTGGAAAATCATTGAAATGTGGTTGCCCCGAATTTTGCGCATCTGATATTCGCTGAGCTCCAGCAGCTTTTTGTCGTCGAATAAGATCTCTCCGCTCTCAATTTTCCCCGGGGGATCCGGTATGAGACGAATGATGGAATGGGCGGTGACACTTTTACCACAGCCGGATTCTCCCACCAATCCCAATGTTTCACCGGACCTGATCGTCAGGCTGACATTGTCAACGGCTTTGGCCACAAACCCGCGAACATAGAAATACGTTCGCAGGTTTTTTATTTCCAGCAGGCTATTGTTTTGCATAACGCCTAATCTTAATCCCTGAGCCTGGGGTCCAAAGCGTCTCTCAGGCCGTCACCCAGGAGGTTGAAACCCAGCACTGCGAAAAGAATCGCCAATCCGGGAAATGTCATGACCCATGAGGCTCGCAGGATCAACGCGCGGCTTTTGGCAATCATGGCGCCCCATTCCGGTGTGGGCGGTTGGGCGCCCAACCCCAAAAAACTCAAGGCGGCCATATCCAGGATGGCCGATGCAAATCCCAGAGTGGTCTGGACGATCAAGGGGCCCAGGCAGTTGGGTAAAATGGCAATAAAAATAATACGAAAATCACGGGCGCCAATGGCGCGGGCGGCACTGACATAATCCTTCTCACATTCCTCCAGCACACTGCCGCGCACAATGCGTGCAAAACGCGGCACATAGGTGATGGCGATGGCAATCATGGCGTTTTGGAGACTGGGCCCCAGGTAAGCCACGACCACAATGGCCAGCAGAATGTAGGGGAAGGCCAGGATAATATCCATGATACGCATGATGATGCTGTCCCGCCACCCTTTGTAATAACCGGAGATGCAGCCCAGCAGGATGCCGCAGCAAAATGCGAGACCGACGCTGAAGACCGCCACGATCAATGAAACGCGCGCACCGTAAATCAGGCGCGAAAGGATATCCCGGCCCAGGTCATCGGTGCCCAGAATATTTTTCCAGGTGCCGGTCGCATGCCACACCGGGGGTTTGAGCTGATCGTAAAGGGAGTTTTCAATCGGGTTGTGCGGGGTCAGATAAGGGGCCAAAATGGCACTGAGGATAAAAATCGTTATGATCACCAGACCCAGCACGGCGGTTTTGTTGCGCCACAGCTGACCGACCTGGTCAAAAAACGGGTGCCGGTCTTCCGGATTCTTTTTAGGTTTTTGGGTGTTCATTTCACACTGATTCTGGGGTTGATAACGGCATACAGTACGTCCACGCAAAGGTTAATCAAAATAAAAATCGTGGCAATGAACAGGGTGCCGCTGCGGATGACCATATAGTCCCGTTGCATCACGGCGTCATACATCCATTTGCCCACACCGGGCCAGGCAAAGATGGTCTCAGTCAGAATCGCTCCACCCATGAGTACGCCGAAGGAAAGGCCGATGGTAGTGACCACCGGAATCAGCGCATTGCGCAGGGCGTGCTTGTAAATTACGATAAACTGTGAAAGCCCCTTGGCTTTAGCGGTTTTGATGTAATCCTGGCGCAGCACCTCCAGCATCGAAGAGCGGGTCATGCGGGCGACGATGGCCGTCGGAATCGTGCTCAGGGTAACCGCCGGCATGATGATGTGCCAGAGCGCATCCCTGAATGCTGCCCAGTTGCGGGTCAGCAACGCATCCAGGATATAGAAGTTGGTGATGACTTCAAGATCGATGCCCACGCTCAATCTGCCTGACATGGGCAGCCAGCCCAGATTGAGAGCAAATATGAGCATAAATACCAGTCCCAGCCAGAAAATGGGCATACTGACCCCTGCCAGGGCTCCGAGCATACTGAGGTAATCAAATATGGAGTATTGTTTGGTGGCTGAGATAATGCCGAGGATCATGCCGGCAAAACAACTGATGAATAAGGCTACAACGGAGAGCTCGATGGTGGCCGGAAAGCGCTGTTTGATCTCGATCCAGACTTGCTGGCGCGTCCAGATGGTTTCTCCCAGGTCGCCTTTCATCAATTGTTTGAGGAACAGTCCGTATTGAACATACAGCGGCTTGTTGAGTCCCAGATGCTCGCGGATTTGCTGCAACGCTTCTTCCGAAGCGCGCTCCCCCATCAGCAGTTCTGCCGGATCCCCCGGCGTAAAGTGCAGCATCAGAAACACGAGGATGGATACGCCCAGCAGCGTGGGGATCAATACGAATATTCTGCGGATGATAAAAGCCAGCATTGAGAGTTATGGTAATGAATGGTTTATATTGGGGTTGATGCGCTAATGTTTTAGCGTCGGTCTTTATGCATGTCTTAATGGTATCTTACTACCCGGTTAAGATTCATTCTCTATACTAAATAACATTCCGTGTAAACAAAAAAGGGAAAGAGGATATGCCTCTTTCCCTTTTTTTCAGTTAGCTGAATAATGCAAGCTTTTTACTTCAGCCAGACGTTTTTCATCCGCATAGAGCCGGTGGGATGCAGTTTGAAGTCCATGACATTATTCAGAACCGGCACTATGACCGTGGAGTGCGCCACACTGACCACCGGGACTTCGTCATAGATAAGCTTCAAGGCCTTTTTGTAAATCTCGGCGCGCTTGTTCTGATCGATGGTTTGTTTTCCCTGGGTCATCAGGTCATGGTATTCTTTGTTGTGCCACTGGGTTCTGATGGATGACGATGCCAGACCATCGAAGAGGACCGCCAGGAAGTTGTCCGGATCGCCGTTGTCGCCGGTCCAGCCCAGCTGAAACAGATCCATGTCTTCGGGTTGTTCGCGCTGGCGCTTCAGATAGGTGCCCCACTCGTAGCTGACCACCCTGGATTTGATGCCGATTTTGGCGAGATCCCCCGACATGGCCACCCCGATTTTCAATCCATCCGGGTTGTAGGGTCTGGGAACCGGCATGGACCACAGGGTAATTTCCGGCAACCCCTTGCCCTCCGGGAATCCGGCTTTGGCCAGTTCAGCCTTGGCCAGTTCGACATCGTATTTAAACCCGGGCACTTCCTCGTTGTAGCCCCACATGGTGGGCGGAATCGGATTTTTGGCAACCTGTCCCATGCCCCGGTAAAGGTTGTCCACGATGGCCTTGCTGTTGATGGCGTGCGCGATCGCTTTGCGCAGATTCAGGTTGCTCTTCCAGGGCTCCTTGGTGTGGTTGAAAGAAAGGTAGCCGATATTCATGCCCGGTTGAGAGACGAGTTTGATGTTTGGATCCTTCTCCGCGAGGCCGATATCATCCGGATTGGGAAACTGGCACATATGAATGCTGCCGGCTTTCAATTCCAGAAAGCGCACCGAATTTTCCGGGATGGAACGAAAGACGATTTTGTCCAGATAGGGTCCTGCGGATTTGTCCCAGTAGTTCTTGTTTTTTTCCATGATAATCTGATCGTCTTTGACCCATTTGACGAAACTGAACGGACCGGTTCCCACCGGATTGCGTAAAAATTCTTTGGGGTTTTTCATAAAAGCCGTCGGGCTGATGATGTCGGCAAAGTCCATGCCCATGTTGGCCAGAAACGGTGCTTCGACTCTTTTGAGCTTGAAAACAACCGTATACTCTCCGGTGGCTTCGATAGCGCCGATGGTCTCATCCATTTCCATGGAAACCCAGTACTCGGGCACCCGATCCTGCGCCGGGATATCCCAGCCCTTGCCGTGAAATTTGACATTGCGGTCTTTCATCATGCGGCCGATGGAAAAAACCACCGCGTCGGCATTGAAGGGCGTTCCGTCGTGGAACTTGACACCCTTGCGCAGTTGAAAGGTATAGGTTTTGCCGTCGGAAGAGATCTGCCAGGACTCGGCCAACCCGGGTTCCAGAGCGGTGGATTCATCCTTATAGGCAACCAGCGCTTCATATAAATTGTCGCAGATCATAAACGAGTTGCCGTCGGTTTCATAGGCCGGATCCAGCCCGACGCTGTCACCTCCGCGACCCGCAATCAGGGTGCCCCCGGATTTGGGCGCGGCCAGCACCATGCCTGAACAAAGAAAAACAAACAGAGTTGATAGTAAAATGATTTTTTTTAACATACGTTAGTCCTCCTTTTTATGGGTTAACGATTTCTTTAAAAAAAAATCCCGGTGTGAATAGACATCCTGCTGATTATCAAAATTGAATTTAATTGTCAAAAAATAAGGTGGCAGAAGTCCCGTTGTCTTTGCATAACCTATATCTTTTTTGGTTAATCCCCCACATTAGAAAAGATTCGTGTTTAAAATTGAGCTGAAATCCTTGCTGCCGAAGATAAGATATATTGTAGAAGCAAGCGCAGGTCAAGTAAGAAAAGCAAAATAGATAGTTAACTATAAAAAATGATTACTATTTTTAGCCCTTTTAACAGCCGAGCGATGTCTATTTCAATCCGGACGAATATTGCAAATTATTTCCGGGCCACCTTATCAGCGAGTATCCGCTGAAAGGGGGCGTCACAGCCTTTTGCCGAGGCCGATGACATCGTCGTTCGAAAACCCCAGACGTTCATAAAACGAGATCACCGCCCGGTTTGAAGTCCGCACCTGCAAATTGATTTTCGGACAACCCCGTTTTTGTAGCGCGGATTCGGCTTTCGCCATCATGCGGCGGCCGATATGCTTGCGCTGATAATCCGGATCCACGGCCAGATAATAAATCCAGCCGCGGTGCCCGTCGTACCCGGCCATTACGGTCGCGACAATCTTGTTGGATACCGTGCCCACAAAAAACAGATCGGATTGGACCTTGAGTTTCAGGTCGATATCATGCTGCGGGTCATTTTGCGGGACCACCAGGTTACAACGCTGCCATAAATCAATGACATCTGATCGATCCGAATCTTGAAATAAACGGATCTTAAATTCCGGAATACTAGCGGTCATCGGTTACGCGTCTTTTCATTGAAAGGGATTATATCCCGGTGTCACCACCAGATTTTTTTTATTATTAATGATATCGGGTTTGTAAACTTTTTCGGCCCAATCATCAGGTGCAACTTCCTCGATTGCGATTGATACGGATTTCTGCTTGCATTGCGCAATTTCAATAACGCTCTTTACGATTTTGGATGCAAGCTGTTTTTTCTGCTCCTCGGTTCTTCCGGGATAAAGTTTTACAATGACGTGCGGCATGAGATGAATCCCTTCTATCTTTTTGACATTAGCGTTTGTGATCTATTTATAAACGTGTCAAGCAAATCATAGAGTTTGTCAACACTGTCGATATTGACATGTTCATCGGCCGAATGCTGGCTCATGTCGCCATCGGCGCCCCAGACAATCCCTTTAATACCATGCGCGATTAAAAATCGAGCGTCACTGGCCCCGTGCTCAACACCGACTTCGGCATCTTTTGAAATTTCTAAAAGAAGATCCAGATAGGGTGAATCACCCCCTTCAAATAGAGGATCTTTTCTCTCCACGACAAGTTCGCTTTTAATTTCCGCCTGGATTTTTTTGAAAATCGCTTCCATATCGTCGTTCTCCGTATAGCGGATATCGAACAAAGCTTCAGCATAATCCGGGACCTGATTGGAAACCTTGCCGGCCTGAATCCAGCTGAAATTTAGGGTGCGGTGCCAGTGATCCGGAGCCGAAAGCTCAAAATTTGTCTTCAGCACCCGGTAGTCATTGATCAGATTTTCAATGGCATTTTCTCCCTGCCACGGGCGGGCGCCGTGGGCGGTTTTGCCTCTGGCAACCAGTTTCAGTTTGATAATTCCTTTTTCTTTTATGACAATTTTTTTTAAGCTGCCGCCGTCCAGGGCGATGCAAAACTCGGCTTTGATTTTTTCCAGCGCTTTGCGGGCGCCGTTGGCGCCGCCGATTTCCTCATCGGCGGTGATCAGCACCCCGAAGGGCAAATCGTTTTGAGTTTTGCCGTTTTTGCGCAATTGCTTCAAATGGTTTTTTACCAGCACCAGGGACAGGGCCACGGCATACTTGTCGTCAATGCTGCCGCGGCCATAAAGGGCATTATCTTTCAAACGCGGGTTAAACAGATCATCGCTGCCGTCGACCACATCGATATGTGACATCAGCAGGATGGGGGCCATATTATTTTGCGGCATAACGATCAGCGAAGGGATGTTGCCATGATCCAGCCGCTGATAATCGGCGCCGCATTTTTTTAAATAGGCCTCAATAAATGACGCACATCGCTGGATTTCATCGGGTTGCGAATGCATGGTTTTAAAGCGAACAAGGTCTTGGGTTAACGTAATAATTTCATCCATAGCGGGTTTCCGGCTTGACGGGTTCGATAAATGTCAAAATATTCCTTAGAAGTGGTTTCAAAACCCCATCTAAAGTCCAATGGCTGCGTTGCAGGCCTCCGATAAATGCTCACATACCCATGTATGCTGCGCGTTATCGATCGGCCTGCGCCTTGCCCTTGAACCTGATCTGAGGTTTTGAAACCACTTCTAAATATAAGACAAAATGAACCTTTTTAAAATTTGAAACGCTCAATTTAGGTTCTTATTATTAGTGGAATTATAGAGAAAGAAGAAAAGTGTCAAGATGTAAGAAATAATGGCACTGATGAGTTGAT
>JAQYWI010000056.1 GCA_030145015.1 Desulfobacterales bacterium | reverse complement strand
GTAAATGGCTTTTTCCGCGACATCTGGTGGACCAGTGGGTTGAAACCCAAACCATTAACTATCCGGACACCGGCAGGCTTTTACCCGTCCAGCAGGGATTGCTCATACTGGCCGGCAGCAACGATCCGTTGCTGGACCGGGCCATTTCGCTTTTTAACACTCATTTTCAAGCACCTCTGGCCGTTTTCGGTAATCTGGGCAGCATGGGCGGTCTGCGGGCACTGCGGCAGAATCTTTGCCACATGGCCTCAAGCCACCTGCTCCAGGAAGATGAAGAAGAATATAATTTTGATTATGCCTTTCAGGAGCTGGAATTAATGCCGGCCGCTGTAAATTTCTGTCGCCGCGAGCAGGGCATTTTAGTACCGCAAGGCAACCCTAAAAAAATTGCGGGTGTCGCTGATCTGGCCGGGCCGGGAATCAGGATTGTCAATCGTCCACCGGGCACCGGCACGCGCTTATTGCTCGATCGGGAATTTAAAAAAGCCGGCATCGACGGTGAAAAAATTGATGGATACGCCCGCGAGGTTCACCGGCACCTGGAGGTGGGGTTGGAGATTCTATCCGGACGCGCAGATGCCGGTCCCGGCATTGGCGCGGTCGCCGGACTCTTAAATATTGGATTCATTCCGATTCGCTGGGAACGATTTGATCTGATGATCTTAAAGGATCGATTCTTTGATGAAGGGATTCAGAAATTTTTAGGCCTTTTACACGAAAGGGAGTTTAAGTCGCTGGGCGACAAAATATCGGGTTATGATCTCAGCGTTTCAGGAAAGATGATTTATCCGGGTGGCAAAGAAGCATAGAGCAAATCGCATAGAGTGTTGATCAGTGCATGGGATATAAAATTATAGACAAATGCTGGGAGGAGATACTGCGATGAGGTGGAATAGAATTTTGATTTTATTAACAATTGTGACGTCTGTATTTTTTGCCGGGCTGGCTATCGCAGGAGAAAAAATTATAAAGATGTCGACAACGACCAGTACCCAGGCTTCCGGACTACTGGACGTTCTTTTGCCGGAGCTTGAAAAAGATACGGGCATTCAGGTCAAAGTGATCGCCAAAGGCACCGGAGCGGCCATTCGGGACGGCATGGACGGTAATGTGGATGTGATTTTCGTTCACGCCAAAGCGCGCGAAGAGAAATTTGTTCGGGAAGGCTTCGGAACCCAGCGCTATGCAGTCATGCATAATGATTTTGTCATCCTGGGCCCCCAAAAAGATTCGGCCGGAATAAAGGGACGCACCAATGCCGCAGAAGCGCTCAGAAAAATCGCAGGCGCCAATGCCGCTTTTGTTTCCCGTGGGGATGATAGCGGCACGCACACCAAAGAGCAGGCGCTGTGGGAATCCACCGGTTTGCCGCTGGAAGAAAAAGTGCAAACCATCGTGAAAAAAGGCAAGAAAAAAGAAATCGCTTTTGTCCACCCCCCGGGGCTGGGACAATGGTATCTTTCCATCGGGCAGGGAATGGGCAAGGCTTTGACATTTGCCGATGAAAAGCAAGCTTATATCATGGCGGACAGAGGGACCTATATTAAATATAAATTCGGGCGCGACGTGCCGATTGACCTGGTTGTGCTGTGCCAGGGCGATCCGGCCCTTGCCAATCCCTATGGCGTGATTCCGATCAATCCCAAAAAACACCCGCATGTGAAATATGATTTGTCCAAAACGGTTGCCCAATGGCTGGTTTCAAAAAAAGGCCAGACGGTTATCGATAATTACCGGCTTCTGGGAAAACAGCTGTTTTATCCGGACGCACTTGCTCGCTGAGCAGGAAATCCGAAGCACGAAATCCGCCTGATTTAATAAAACTGGTCGAAACAAATCCGAATTTTCAAATGTTCAAAATTCAAAACCGTTTTGAGCATTCGAATTTATGATTTTGAATTTGTTTCGATATTCGATATTAGAATTTCGAATTTATTCATCATTTGGAGACTTATGGATCTTCTGATTGACAGTTTTGTTTCGGCAATCGCTCTAGTCATTTCGCTGGACAAGGAGATGATCGATATTGTCGCTGTATCCTTGAAGGTCAGTTGCTATTCAACCCTGTTTGCGAGTCTTTTGGGAATTCCAATCGGATTTTTGGTGGCGTTTGAATCCTTTGCGGGCAAGCGCTTTTTGATTACCTGCCTGAATACGCTGTTGGCAGTTCCCACCGTGGTGATCGGGCTTTTCGTTTATGCGTTTATTTCCCGCAGGGGCGTATTGGGATTTTTCGATCTGTTGTATACCCAGAAGGCCATTATCATTGGCCAGACGCTGTTAATTTTGCCGGTCGTCGCCGCCTTTACCATCGCTGCTATCAGCAGGATTGATCAGCGCTACCGCAAAACGGCTCTGACCTTAGGGGCCAATCGCTTGCAGACCGCCTTTGTGATATTCAGAGAGGCACGCTTCGGCATCGTCGCCGCCATGATTGCCGCGTATGGTCGTGTCATATCCGAAGTGGGTATCAGCATGATGCTGGGCGGCAACATTCGGGGCTTTACCCGCACGATGACAACCGCCATGGCATTGGAGTATGACAAAGGGGCCTTTACCCTGGCAGTGGCCCTGGGTGTCGTGCTTTTGGGCCTTAGCTTCGGAATGAATTTATTGTTTCATTTATTTCAGGGAAGGGTGCGGTCCTGATGATTTTTAGTATTTCAGATCTCACCAAAAGATACGGCGACCGGACGATTCTGGATATCCCCGCATTAAGCTTTAAAAAAGGCGCGATTTACGGACTTCAGGGGCCCAACGGTGCCGGCAAGACAACCCTTTTAAATATTCTGGCTTTGTTGGAAACTCCTACCACGGGCATTGTTTCTTATAAATCCAGGCCGGTGCAGTATGCTGAGCCCTATCTTCAGCGGTTGCGGAAAAAAGTCATTCTGGTTGATCAGCTGCCGCTTCTATTTACAACCACCGTATTTAAAAATATCGAATTCGGACTGAAAATTAGAGGGATTGAAAAAGAAGAGCGTAAGCGCCGAATTGCCAAAGGTCTTGATATGGTAGGGATGGGAGATTTTGTTGAGGCACCGGCCCATCAGCTTTCAGGAGGGGAAACCCAGCGGGTGGCTTTAGCCTCCCGATTGGTTTTAAAGCCGGAAGTTTTGCTACTGGACGAACCGACCGCCAATGTGGATGTGGCCAGTGCCCAGCAGATCAAGGAAGCTTCTTTGATGGCGCGCCGGGAATGGAATACAACACTTATCATTGCCAGTCATGATCGGGATTGGCTTTATGACGTATGTGACGAAGTTAGGCACCTATTTAAAGGCCGGCTATTTGGGAGCGGTAGAGAAAACGTCATTTTCGGTCCCTGGCGTCCGCATAACGACAGCCTGTGGGAGAAGAAATTGCCGGACGGGCAACATCTACGGGTATCAGAACCACCGCAGCCTGATGCCATGGCCCTTATCGAGCCCACTTCAATAACCCGCGCAGTCGATACAAAGCCGGGTGATTCCGGTGTAAATGTATTAGAAGGTATTGTTTCCCGGTTGACACTGGAAAAAACCCGCGCAGAGATCGTGGCAACGATTCTTATCGGCAACCTGCCGTTTACTTTAAAATTGTCCCAGCAAAAAACCCGGCAGGAAAATCTTTACCCCGGACAGAGGGTTTACCTTTATTATACCCCAGATTCCGTTAAATGGCTCTAAAATGGTTTTATAACCCTAATCTCTTGTCGGATAGCTTGTCAGGAGGGTTTCAGGTTTCAGTGTTCAGGTGTCAGTCGGTTCTCGAGGACGAGTACGAGTGCGAGTACGAGGACGATAATTTATTCTCCTCATTTTACTCGTCCTCGTCCTCGTTCTCGACCGCGGGTGCCGTCCAATAATACCTCTGACACCGGACACCCGACACCTGAAACCTTATAAGCGGGGTCTTAGCATGGCGCGCGAAGCCCCAAAACCTTTGAACCTTTTTTAAAAAATAGCAGAAATATACCGGATGGCGATGAGGGTCATCGTAACAATGAGGATGATCTTTATGATCTTGGCGGGCAGGTGCTTTTGAAGTCGGGCGCCGCAATATATGCCCAAAAAGCCCCCGGCGCCGAATAAGGCACCCAGGGTCCAGTCCGGTGCAATCGCCAGACCGGTATGGACGAATAAAGGGGCGATCCCGGCGTAAAAAGCAACACCGGCAATCGATGTAACAAAGGTGCCCATCAAGGTGGCTCCGGCAATTGTGTAAACCGGCAAACCAAAAAAGGCGACCAGAAAAGGTGCGATAATCGCCCCCCCGCCGATGCCATATGTCCCGCCGACAATTCCAACGAAAAATGACAGCACCAGCAACCCGATGGTATTGAACGTGAAGATTTCACCGTAGAAGCTATAGCTGTAATGCTTAAGTGAAAATTTCACGGTTCTGACAGCCGGTATTGGCTTAATGCCGTTTGCAGTTCCAGCCGCTTCTGTATTTTTTTTGGCATAAAAGCGTTCTTCTACGGCTTTTGCCTTTTCAAGGGTTAAATCATTCTTTTTGATCATGGCGAGGACGAGTCGTAGAGCGATATATAGCAGTACACATCCGGCAAAGAATTTGAAATTCGTCGGATCCGGCAAGTAAAGGATTCTTAAAATTGCGCCAATGAATATACCCGGAAGGGTTCCGATAATAATCACCCAGGCCAGAGGCCAGGCCATCCGCTTTTCGCGCACGAAGCGATAAACCCCGCTGGGGATCGCAACAATGTTATAGAACAGATTCGTGGGCGAGACGGCCGGGCTGGTAAACCCCAGAACGCTCACCTGAAAGGGTAATAAAAGAAAGGCACCGGATACACCGGCCGAGGTAACACACAGCGAGACGAAAAATGCCACAAGAAATGGGATGATCGGCGATACCGTAACGCCTGAAACCTCAAAATACATAAGACTAAATCTCCGTGGTTTGATGCTGATTACCTGAATTTTGAACGAGTCGGAGGCTTCCATAGGCAAGGCACTTAAGGGCGCAGCCATAGTAAACTATTGCAAGCCCTTAATAACGCAGCATATGGGAGCCTCCGGCTCGCCCGCAGGGTGAAAATAGATGAGAAATAAAATAGATCGTCATCAATTAAATAACCAAAAGAATTCTCATCTATTTTCATTCAAAATCAGGTATTAGGATATTTTCTGCTTAATAGCAAATATGAAAATGAATCTTGATTGATTTTTACTTTGCTTGAAGGTTGAATTCGGATACAATTTATTATAAAGATCTCAACTTCGACATAATAAAGCCTAAGTTGAGTGATTGTCGAGGTTGTCGCAGCTACAAGGAAGATGTCGTTCCGCTAATATAAAAAAAGACCCCCTTTTAAAATTTGAAACGCCCAATTTAGGTAAAAATGATAACCACCTTTTTGAAGCATAAACAGCAGGCTCTAGAAACAGCAGTCTATGGATGATATCGAAAGCGAGATTGAATCTAAGAAAAGAGAAGGACAAAACAGTGAAGGTCGGCAGAAACGAGCCCTGCCCCTGTGGCAGCGGGCATAAATACAAGAAGTGTTGTTTAGGCAAAGCGGTGTCAGAGCCCAAAGACCCCGGGGCAATGTACGCCCAGAGATATAAGATTCAACTTAAAAGCGACGCCGATATCAAGGGTATCCGCAAGGCCGGCCGGCTGGTGCTGGATACCCTCGATCTGGTTGAGTCTAAAATCCGCCCGGGAATGAAGACGGATGATATCAATGTCATCGTGCATGAGTTTACCCTAAAAAACGGTGCTCAACCGGCCCCGCTGAATTACCGGGGCTTTCCCAAAAGTGTTTGCGTTTCCATAAACGAAGTCGTCTGCCATGGCATTCCCGGAGACCGTATTTTGGAAGATGGGGATATTGTCAATGTCGACGTCACCTCCATTTTAAACGGCTATTACGCCGATGCCAACAAGACATTTTTCGCGGGTACGCCCGGGCCGGATGCCCGCAAAATCGTCGCTGTTGCCAGGGAGTGCTTAAAGCGCGGCATGGCCGAGGTAAAACCCGGCGGCACCGTCGGAGATATCGGCTGGGCCATCCAGAACCATGCCGAGGGGCAGGGGTGCTCGGTGGTCAGGGATTTTGTCGGCCATGGTGTCGGGTTGGAATTTCACGAGTCGCCCCAGATCCCGCATTTCGGCCAGAAAGGGCAGGGCATACGGTTAATACCGGGCATGGTTTTTACCATTGAACCGATGATCAATCTCGGAAATCATGAATTGAAAATATTGGAAGATAACTGGACGGCGGTTACCAAAGATGGATCCTTATCCGCTCAATTTGAGCAGACCATACGGGTAACCGATAGCGGTTTCGAGAGCCTGACGCCCTATGATCTATCCTAAAATACCGCGCTGACTCAAAAACAGACACCATCACCAAACAATAAAATCCCAAATTCCAAGTACCAAATTAAAAATAAATCTCAAATTCCTATATTCAATGTCCAAAACATTTGGAATTTTGAATTTCGGTCATTGTTATTTGTTTGATATTTGTTATTTGGGGTTTGTAATTTTATATTTCCAATATTCCATTATAGCGCTAAAGCTTCACTTCGTCCTATCATTCCACCATTCCAATTGGGACGAGGCACCCAGTTCTTTACACCTCCGAAACCAGCCCCTCCGGCCGTTTGCCTGTTTTTTTGGCGACAATCTGTAAAATCCCCAGCATGATCAGCACGATCACAATAATACAGGTGCACATGGCATTGGCACTTGCGGTCCAACCATCATTGTCCAGCATGATGATTTCGATGGCCGCCAGATGAACGGTGGCGGAGACCAGGAAAATCACGGCACTGATGGTGGTCATTGAGCGCATGAAAAAATAGACGAAGTTTTGAAAGAACGCGACCCTTGAAAGCGGGAAAATTATTCTAAAAAACGTTCGGAAGGTATCTCCGCCCAGACTGATGGAGGCTTCCTCGATGGAAGGATCGATGTTTCTCAGATTGGAAATACTGGATAATATGCCCAGGGTAAAGTTGCAGATGACGATGTTGATCACAATTATCCAGGGCGTGCCATAGAAAAAATAATAGGGCTTGTTAAAGGCCAGGATATAGCCCAGCCCCATCACCAGTCCGGGTATGGCGGCCGGCATTACCGACAGAAGATAAATCGTTTGCTTGAAAAAAGGCTTGCGCGTCTCCATGACATAGCCGGCAACCAGGGTAATGGAGGCACCGGCAATCCCCACAATTAAAGAAACCCACACGCTGGTCCAGATGGCGGAATACCCGGCGATGGAGGGGAAACTGTAATGTTTCAGGGTCAGCGACCAGTCATAAGGCCAAATTTTAACAAAAGAGCCGATGATGACCGTGGCAAATACCAGAAAAATTGCGGAAGTGACCAGGCTGCAATAAGTCGTGTAGGAGATCTTTTTCAACGGCCGGGATGGCGGAATGACGGGTCGGGCAGCCCCGCTGATCATTGAAAAGGTCTTGCGGGAAATATAGTAGTTTAACATAAACGCCATCAGCGACGGCACCAGCAGAATGATGCTGATAGTGGCCCCCAGGTCAAAGCGGTAGAGATTGGTGACCTGGGCATAGATTTCGGTGGCCAGCACATTATAATTTGCCCCAATCACCACCGGATTGCCAAAATCGGTAATGGTCAAATTGAAGGTCAGGGCAGCCGCGCTGAAGATGCCGTATTTTGCAGACGGAAGCGTTATGCGGGTAAACACCTTGAAGGGCGATGCGCCCAGACTTTCGGCCGCCTCATCCAGCCGGATGTCCACTGCCGATAGGGTTGTATATAGGATCACAAAAGCATGCGGCAGGCAATAAAGAACTTCGGAAACAATTATCCCGGTGGCCCCGTAAATATTCCAGTCGGTTTTTAAAAGATGCGCGGTAATCAGGCCATTGCGGCCGAACAGATAAATTAACGCCAGGGCTTGAACAATCGAGGGTGCTATAAGGGGTAGCATGATGACATTGCGGAAAAAGGTCTTTCCGCGTATCGTTGTTCGGGTCATGGCATAGGCATAAAAGAAAATAATAATCGTGACGATAATCGTCGTGACCACCGACACATACAGACTATGCCACAGCGCCCTGACGGTATATGCCGTGGTGAAATATTTTTGGAAATTCGCCAGGGTGAAATTGGCCAGCCCAAACTCTCCGCCTTTGAAAAAGCTCATCTTCAGGATAACCGACAGGGGGAAAAGCATAAAAAAACAAAGAATCAGGCCGATAAAGATGGTGACGGTGGGAATAATGAATCTATCAATTTCCATCCGTGCGGCTGAAACCTGATACGGTGGAGTTACGGCAGCGGCTGATGGGGAAGAATTCATATTCCAAATCTCAAATTTGTGACGTATTAATTGTTAGCTGGACACGAACCTATTGGCATTGCTCAAATAGGAATGTTGGAATGTTGGAATAGTGGAATAATGGGTTTTGAAGTAATGGCGTGATGGTTTATTGGCAAATTCATCTTGATAGAAATATTAATAAGTGGATAACATCCGCATAAGCATCAACATTCCATCATTCCACTATTCCATTATTCCATTTTCGTAACATGTACGGAAATCCCTAAAAAATGCTCTATTTTTCCACCGATAGCAGATATTAACTCTTAGACGCTATATCAGTTTTCTAAATAGCTCTGAATACTGATGAAATACTTCCGGCGGGAAATAAAGTTTAAATTTGTCCTTTCGTTTTAAGTGCAGCTTTTCAAACTCTTTTTCGGATATGTCGACCAGCATTTCTTCTTCTTCAAGAATAAACGCAATTCTTACGATCGCCCCTAGAAAATTGATAACCTCCGCCTCAACTTCAACCACATTGGAAGACAAATAGTCTTCAGCGGATGCGGTCTCATCCACCAATTCAATATTTTCGGGTCGAATGGCCAGATAAACGGTTTCGTCTCCGGTCTCATCCAGGTTGGAGACCGCCAGCTCCAGCCGACCAAACTGGACCTTGCCGTTTTTTTTCTTTCCGGTGATAAAATTGGAGGTCCCCACAAATTCGGCAATAAAGCTCGTTTTGGGTTGCTTGTATATTTCCCAGGGCGAACCGATCTGTCTAATCTCACCGTCTCGCATAATGACCACCCGATCCGCAAGTGCCAGAGCTTCTTCCTGATCATGGGTGACATAGATCATCGTAACGCCCAGTTCTTCCTGCAGCTTTTTGATAACGGTGCGAAGGCGTATCCTGATCTTGGCATCCAGGGCGCTCAGGGGTTCATCGAGCAGTAGGACTTTCGGTTTGATGGCAATCGCCCGGCCCAGCGCCACCCGTTGCTGCTGTCCGCCGCTCAGCTGTGAAGGATAATGGCGCTCCCATTCAGTCAGGCCCACCAGCTTAAGGATTTCGCTGACGCGTTCATCGATCAGCTTTGCGGGCATTTTGCGCATTTTTAAACCAAAGGCAACATTCTGGTGCACCGTCATATTGGGAAAGAGGGCATAAGACTGAAACACAATCCCAAAATCCCGTTTTTGCGGAATCACATCGTTGATCACTTTGCCATCGTAAATGACATCCCCGCTTGTCTGCTGCTCAAAGCCGGTAATGATTCTTAAAAGGGTGGTTTTGCCGCATCCGCTGGGGCCTAAAAAGCATACAAATTCACCGGGTTCGATCACCAGATCAACATCATTGACCGCAGTCAGCGTGCCGAATTGTTTGTTGATGTTTTTTAAAATGAGCTGTTTGGAGGTGGTTTTCATAAAAATGTCCTTTTGAAAGACAAAACTTCATAAATCCTCCTCTTGGAGGATTTATGAAGTTTTTAAAAAGGTCATTCAACTCATGCTTATTTTAAGAAATGGTTTTGCCAGACTTCCAGGATCTTGGCCCGGTTTTCGGACTGCCACGGAAAATCCATGGGTGCCAGTTTAATGGTTTCCAAAGCCGGCAAATCTTTAGGCCCTGAAATACCCGGATAGGTGACTCCCAGCTTGAATTTGGCGTATTCTCCCATGGCTTGTTTGCTGATGGCCCAGTCCAAGAATTTCTTGGCAGCGGCTTCATGCTTGGCGCCTTTCAGCAGCGCATTGGCTTCGAGCTCAAATCCGGCGCCTTCCTGAGGCATCACCAGTGCAACCGGAAAGCCTTGCCTCTTTAATGACGAATATACGAAAGCAAATGAAGCGCCCACCGCATATTCTCCGGCTGCTGTCAGTTTGGCCGGTTTGGAACCGCTCTTGATGTACTGGCCCATATTCTTGTCCAGCTTTTTAAGAAAATCCCAGGCTTTGTTCTGTTCGACAGGCTTGGTTTTATAATCCGGGTCCATGAGCACAAGAAGGCTGGCGACCTGCAAAAACCCGGTGCCGGAGCTGGCCGGGTTCGGCATGATCAGGGCACCTTTATAAACCGGATTCAAGAGATCATTCCAGCCCTTGGGCATCGGCATATTTTTTTGTTCCAGAACTTTAGTGTTCGGAACCAAAGCGGCTGCATATAGATCGATGGCCGTCCAGTTCCCATTAGGATCCTTAAAGTTAGCCGGGATCATATCCCAGCCCTTGGGTTTATACGGCACCAGCATGCCCTTGGGAAGAAATTCCGACATATTGGTTACCGCCCAGCCCCAGATGCAGTCGGCCTGCGGGTTATCTTTTTCGGCCAGCATGCGGGCACCCAGTTCCCCGGTCGAAAGTCGGATGGCCTGAATATCAAGATCGGCAAGCTCTTTTTTAGCGACTTTCAGATATTCGACAACCTCTTCATTTTCCAATGATGTGTAAATCACCACTGTTTCCTTGGCAACCGCGATTCCGGCTAAAAGAAATACGGAAACCAGGCCGCAGATAAAAAATACTCCTAATTTTCTCATAATACGCCCTCCTTTTCGTTTCCTAATATGAGCGTTTCAAGTTTTAAAAAATGTTTTTATTTTAAAGGGATACTATCATTTTTAATTTTTAAAATTTGAAACCCTTCGGGATTGCCGATCTTACCGCATCTATTGCGTCAGATGCCGTCCCGCATAGAAAACTATAGCGGAACGCCATCTTCCTTGTAGCTACGGCAACCTCGACAATCGCTCAACTTAGGTGTTAGTGTTATGCTGAATTAAATTTATTTTTTAAATCGCGGTATATGATTAAGATAGATATATTTGATGCTTCCCATATGTCAAGGAAAATATAGTTCTGAAACATCTTAAAAGCAGTTAAATTAGCCCCTCGCTGCCCAAGCTGAGGCACTCCTGATCGGAGAATTTCCTTTTTCCTTAACGATTTTGGAGGCGGTTGTTTCAATCAGTCCCCTTGAAAAAAACCCTTGATCCGAAACGATTATAATATTATTCTGATCCCTTTTAGTTATCTGATGAGGTCATTTCTCAATAAGATTTGGTGAAGATTCCATGACAATCAAAGTGCTTGTGGTGGATGACGAGGAAGAATTTGCACAAATTCTTGCCAACCGTCTGGAATTCAGGAATTTTGAGGTCACTTGCGCGTTCAGCGGGGACAGCGCCCTGGAATTAATCCGGAAGCAGGATTTTGATGTGGTGGTGCTGGATGTTTTGATGCCGGGTCAGAGCGGATTGGATACCCTCAAGGAAATCACGGCTGTCAACCCCTTGATCCATATTATTATGCTGACCGGTCACGCACGGGTTGATACGGCCATTCAAGGCATGGAGCTCGGGGCGTATGATTATCTCATCAAGCCGGCAGATATCGAGGAGTTGACTGAAAGGATAAAGCTTGCCCACAGCCATAAATCCTCCCAAACAGAAAAGATACGTCAAGCGACCCATTCCGGGAGCGAAGAACAGCGGGGCCTTAAAAAAATATGCGGCTCTATTGCGGCTCTATTCCATAGAGACCGAGACCGCCTCGATGATGCCGGCGGCAACAACCTAAATGACGATCACAACCCAACAGCCTCAACGGATAATGATTAGAAGTGGTTTCAAAACCCCATCTAAGGCCCAATGGCTGCGTTGCAGGCCTTCGATAAATGCTCACATACCCATGTATGCTGCGCTTTCTCGATCGGCCTGCGCCTTGCCCTTGAACCTGATCTGAGGTTTTGAAACCACTTCTAAGGCTGCCGGACCGCTGACCGGCTGAGGGAGCGTCTGTATAGGAGAAGGGGAAATAAGATGGGAGGTTTTAGCGTTCTTCTAGTTGATAATGAACCGACAACCTCCGACCGTATTTACCATGGGTTGTCGGATCAGGGCCTGGCGATTCGAAGAGCCCGGAGCAGGGCACAAACCCTTTCTGAGATCAAAAAGAAAGATATCGACGTCGTCCTGCTGGACCTGATGATAGCGGGTACCGACGGTATTGCGCTTCTGAGGGAGATCAAAACCATGGATCCGCTGGTCGAAGTCATCCTCCTGGCCAACCAGGCCAATCCCTCGATTGCCGTCCAGGGGATCAAGTTAGGTGCATTTGACTTTCTTTTTAAGTCGGTGGAAATCGACGACCTATTTCACAAATTGCAGGATGCCCATCAGAAAAAGGTCATACAAGAGGAAAAAATCGAAAAGATTAGACATTGCGCGGATGAAGATAAATAAGGACAGATGAGATCCCTTCAACGAATAACAAGAGGAGCGTAGAGGAAATGAGCAAATTCAGACAGTTGGGTAAGTTTTTGATGCTGGGCGCCCTGGCCCATTCCCGATGGGAGCTGGAGATGTCCAAAAACATCCTGGGCAGTCGCAAACGGTTATTCGTACTTGGGTTGCTGACCCTTCCGGTGATTTTGGGCGGATTTGCCTTTGCCAATGAAATCACCAATGCCCTGCCGGAGGTGCTCGGGGGTAAAAAGGCTTACAGCCCGGCCTTTTACAGCATGGACATTTTTATCGTGTCTATTCTGATCGGGATGGGTGCCGGTCTCATTACCGGCTGCATCGGAGCCGGCGGCGGCTTTATTATTGCACCGGCTTTGATGAGTGCCGGCATCAGGGGCATTATGGCTGTGGGTACCGATCTCTTTCATATCTTTGCCAAAGCCATCATGGGAAGTGTGATTCACCGGAAACTGGGCAATGTCAATGTGGGCCTCGCACTTGTTTTCCTCATCGGTGCCATCATCGGCGCCACGGTGGGGGGTGTGATTAACCGGACCCTTTATGAAATCAATCCGGTCTTGAGCGATGCCTTTATCTCCACGGTCTATTCGCTGATGTTGGGACTTTTAGGTATTTACGCCATGGCCGACTTTCTAAAATCCCGCAAAAAGGGGGGCGCTGGGGATGCCCATGGGGGCAAGGTAGAAGGGGCAGAGTTGGGCAACGTGCCCGCAAAACTTCAGGCTATGAAAATGCCACCGATGGTCAAGTTCGACGGCGATCTGGTTCCCGGCGGCAGAAGCATTTCCTGGGTTTTTCTGGTGGCGAGCGGGGCTTTGGTGGGTTTTGCCGCAGGTATCATGGGCGTCGGCGGAGGATTTCTGACATTCCCCATCTTTGTGTATGGCCTGGGGGTCTCTTCCATGACCACCGTCGGCACGGATATCTTTCAGATCGTGTTTACCGCCGGTTTTGCCGCCATCACCCAGTATGCCATTTACGGTTTTATTTTTTATACCCTGGCCATGGGAATGCTATTGGGATCCCTGGTGGGGATTCAGATCGGTGCCATGGTGACCAAGGTCGTGCCCGGTATTACCATCCGCGGATTTTACGCCATGGCGGTTCTGGCCGGATTTGTCAACCGGATCTTCGCGCTCCCGGCCAAACTCGGGGAAATGGATGTGATCCCCATATCGAAAGGTACCGGTGCGGTGCTGGAAACCATCGGGATCTGGGCCTTTTTTGTGGTCATCGGCGGGTTCTCCGTCTGGGTCATCGGAACGTTTCTTAAAAATATTCGTATCCTTAAGGGAGAGGAGGCGTCGCTATGATTGCACATAAAAGAGAATTTTATACCGGATTCGGCTTATTCGTAATATTTACGATTGTTCTGATCATCTTGTTTCTGCCGGTATTTGGCGGGAAAAATGCCCTCGAGAATTTGGATATGCTCTATAACTCCATATCCAAGGGTTCCGCCTACTATATCCCCAAGGCAAAGAAAGAAGCCAAGCCGCTTAACGGGACTCAGGTCAGTGTTGATTTAAAGCTCGATAGCGACAAACAGGCCGGGCAAATCGCGTCTCTTTTCGAAAAAGGAGGGGCCCGTGTTCAAGTGTCGGGTGCAAATTTGAAGGTCAGCGGCGATCTCGGGCAAATACTTGAAAACAGCCTTACGGATGCTGATTCTATGTATCATAACGAAGGCAAGCGCGTATCGGATAAATACGGCATCTCTGAAAAAGAGGCGCTCTACAATTGGTGGGAAGCCCTTAAAGCGTTGGATTTGGCTTTGAAGAAACAGAAAAAATTCGAGGCAGCCAAGGTGGTGGATCTGATTCAGAAGAAAGCAGTCGAAACGGCGTACAACTATTACGGTATCGAGCCCCAAAAGATAACCGATCGATATGGCGTGGTTAGCTTTTCTCTAATATTTTATGTGGTTTACACGCTCTGGTATGGGTTTGCCATCATGTACATGTTTGAGGGATGGGGGCTTAGACTCGAGCATTAATCTTTTTTGATTTTTTTGAAACCATGCTGGGTCTTTTAGAAAAGATTCTATTTAATCGGAAGCGGCGCCAAACCATGGATGTTGAGGCGCTTCGGGTCGATTTACGGGCGCGCTACCACAACTTCAAACTGCTTCTCAACGCCAATAACCGGGCCCTTGAGATGATGGGCGACATTGAAAAGGCGCTCCAGGGGGAAGCGCCTTTTGGAATGCCATTTGTCCGGGCAAATACGACGGCCACATCGGTTGAAGTCTATCGCATGATTCGAAACCTGGAAGAACTGAAGCCGGGTAAATATCTTGCCCTGTATGATTCCTTCCATAACATTGAGCATCAAATCGATCAGGTCCTGAAAGAAAAAGAAACCACATCCGACCCGAGATTCACCGTCCCCTTTTGCGATATTCAAAAGGATCTGACCCCCCTGGTCGGGAATAAGATGGCAACCCTTGGGGAGGTTCGCAATCGCCTCGGTTTTCCCACACCCGACGGATTTGCCATCACATCGAGCGCATACCGGCGTTTTTTTGAACACAATGATCTTCAGTTGGAGATCGATCGGCGCTTTCAGTTTACGGATATGAGCGATGTTGAAGGACTTTACCGCCAATGCCAGAACATCCAGCAGTTGATTGCCGATGCAGCGGTGCCGAATGATTTGGCAGCCGCCGTAACCGACGCCTATCACCAGCTGGAATCTGTCACCGGAAATGGCGTGCGGGTCGCGTTGCGGAGCAGTGCTTCGGGCGAGGACGTGGCCGGAAGGTCTTTTGCCGGCCAATATCATTCGGAACTCAATGTTCAACCGGATCACGTGTTGCAGGCATACAAATCCGTGGTTGCCAGCAAATACGGGTTTTCGGCCGTAACCTATCGTCTCAACCGGGGGCTTAAGGATGAGGATATCGCCATGTGCGTGGGCTGTACGGCCATGGTGGAAGCGCTGGCCGGCGGGGTCATCTACACGCGTGATCCGGTTAATCCGAAGCATGATGCCATCTGCATCAATGCCGTCTGGGGACTTCCCAACTCTGCCGTTGATGGGAGTATGCCCTGTGATCTATTTTATTTGACCAAGGAAAATCCGCCTCGGATCATCAGCCGGGATATTAAGCCCAAAAGCAGCAAACTGGTATGCCGTGAGAAAGCGGGTATTGATCGAACCGAGGTGGCCGGAGAAGCCCAACGATTGCCCTGTATCGATGATGCGCAGGCTGTCCGGCTGGCCGAATCAGCCCTCAACCTTGAACGCTATTATCAAAAGCCCCAGGATGTGGAATGGGGCTTCGATCCCAACGGGAACCTGCATATTTTACAATGCCGCACCATGCAGGTGACGGAAACAGACGATCAGGCCACGATCCCGTCCCCCCAAACGCCCTTTGAAGGATTGGATGTTTTGGTCCAGGGGGGTACACCGGCCAGTGTCGGGATCGCCTACGGCCCTGTGTATCGGGCTGAGCGGAAACGTGACATCACGTCTTTTCCCGAAGGCGCCGTACTGGTGGCTCGCCAAGCCCTTCCCCAATGGGCGTCGCTGCTCAACCGGGCAGCGGGGGTGTTAACCGAAGAGGGCGGATTTGCGGGCCATCTCGCTACCGTGGCGAGAGAATACGGTGTGCCGGCGATATTTGGGGTTGAATCGGTAATGGATCTGGTCAGCACCGGCGACTGGATAACATTAGATGCTGATGAAGCCACGGTCTATAAAGGTCGTCCGGAGCAGCCGTTTGAGGTGATGGAGAATCGGAAGAACCTGATGGCGGGAAGTCCGGTTTTTCAGACATTGAAGCAGATCAGTCCGTATATCATTCCGCTTCATCTTCTGGACCCGGATTCACCTCAATTCCGCCCCCAAAATTGCACTAGCCTGCATGACATCACCCGTTTCATTCATGAAAAATCGGTTCACGAGATGTTCAATTTTGGGAAAAGCCATAATTTTTCAGAGCGTTCCAGCAAACAACTTGTTTGCGACGTTCCCATGCAGTGGTGGATTCTAAATCTTGACGATGGTTTTAGGGAAGAAGTAGACGGGCGCTACGTTCATCTGGAAAACATCGTCTCCATTCCCATGCTGGCGATTTGGGAGGGTATAACGGCAGTTTCGTGGGAGGGGCCGCCGGCCGTGGACGGGAAGGGATTCATGTCGGTCATGTTTCAGGCAACCGCCAACCCCGCTCTGGCCGTCGGCGTCCGATCCAGTTATGCCGTGCGGAATTACTTCATGATCTCGAAGAATTTTTGCAACCTCATGTCGCGGCTCGGTTTTCATTTCTCGGTTGTTGAAAGCATGGTTTCGGAGCGGTCAAAGGAGAATTATATTAGTTTTCGATATAAAGGCGGGGCGGCCGATTTCGATCGAAGACTTAAGCGGGTGTTGCTGGTCAGAGATATTCTGGAAGAAAATCATTTCAATGTGGACGTTAAGGGAGACGCACTCATTGCCCGCATCGAGAATTATGATATGGAAGAGATGAAACGGTATTTGATGGTTGTCGGTTATTTAATCATTCATACGCGCCAGCTGGATATGGTGATGTCCAATCCGACAGCAGTGAAGCGTTACCGATTAAAAATACAGGAAGATCTAGCCGGTATCATGGCTGCCCACGTATAAAGCGGTCAAAAATAAAGAGACGGCTTTGCGTCAGCGATGATAACCTCCTGACGCATCGAATCGCATCGTCCCGTTTATTTCGGGTGATGCAGACTGTTTATAATAAACCGAAAATCTTATTTAAAAGGAGATGAGGGTATGGCGGAAGAAGTTACATGTCCTTTGACAAAAGGCGAAAAGATTCTTGTTGCGGTAGACGGTTCCAGCAATAGCGATTTTGCTGTAGAGCAGGCACTCAGCATGGCCAATACGTGCAACAGCAGGCTGTATGCCATAACGGTCATCGACGTCTATCCCAAACAGATCGAAGGGACGCCCGGGGCAAAAGAGCAGATGGATCAAGAGGCCCATGCTTTATTGCAAAAAGTAGAGGCGAAAGCGAATGAAAAAAATATCCCCGTTGAGACCACAGTGCATTGGGGAAGACATCCGCACGAATTAATCATAAAGGATTCCAAAGACAAAGGCGTCGATCTGATCGTTCTCGGCTCTCACGGTAGAACCGGGCTCAAGAAATTTTTTCTGGGGAGTGTGGCACAGAAAGTCATCGGTTATGCCCGATGCCCGGTAATGGTAGTCCCCGGCGAACACGAGTGACTCGCATTCCGAGAAGCAGCAACCCCTTTTTTGCCAATGGCGATTGCCAGGCGGCCGTTGTTAAATGATCTCAGCTCCGGGGCCTGCCCCTGAAGGCCCCGGTGCCGCACCTGATAACGAAGCTCAAATAGAACCATGTATAAGAACCGGCAGTTTCAGTTATGCGCTTGCCCGGGCGAGGCAGGAAGTAATAAGGGATCTAAAGATTAAAAAGGGTCTTTCTGAGATGGCAGACAGGCTAAAACCTCTATAAACGATAAACAATCGGTTCTTCATCCGAATTAATTTCAATTCCGACCGTGTCTCCGGTTTTAAATCCCAATCGCATGAATTCTTTGACCATTTTATCGTGTTTATCCATATGCCAGTATACGGACCACAAGGGATTGCGAACCGTATCGATACCGTAGGCGTCGTGACCGCACAGATTGACCCTGAACTTGTCTTTGGCAAGGAGGGTGTCGGCTTCTGATAAAAAATAATCAATATTGTACAGGTTATCATGCAGCGCTTTGGAGAGCTGGGACTGCAGGTCGGGAAAATCGTCCAGATAATGATTGGCGATCTGATACAGTTCCTCCGGTTCTTGAATCGATAACCCGAGAATGCCAAAGCGGTGGTGTCTCAAAGCAAAGTCTTCCAGTCCGGTTTGATACCTGGTGATAATTTCAAGAATTTCCTCAATGTTCGGCCCGGGCTTTTGGTCACCAAAAATAAGATCCTCGCATTTACCAATAATTTCCAGGTAAAATTCCTTGTTGTCCATTACGAAAACCGGCCGCTCACGATAATTATGGTTCCTTCTGATTCGGCGGATGCCATCCAATTGAATGGATCTGTTGCTTTGTTGCTGTTCAAGGGTTTCGATGTGAGAAATGTCTTTGGCCTGAACCACCCAGATCTGCCCTTCTTCCGAAACCACAAATTCGATTTCACAGCGGTGGCCTAAATGTTTCTGTATTTTTTCAGATAACTTAATCAATCTTCTGTCATGGGGTGTCCGGGTGATGTAGGGCTCGCGCTGTACTTTGTGCATCCTATCGCGGCAGTAGCCGAATTCCCAATGGCTGCCCAGCATCTTGGCCATAACGCTGGTGCCGCTGATAAAGGGCATCACGATGATGCCCATATTCTCCGGATCTATTTGAGGGCTATTATTGAATTTTTGCTGCCGTTTAATGGTCAGCTCTTTGGCGGTTTTCGCCAGATTTATGATTTTGGTTCGCGCATATTGAATACCCCCAAGATCGGCATAGGTCTCCAATGAATCAAACGTTCCCCCTTTAAAGAATTCCTCCTGGGGATGCGCGCTGCGGGTGATCACCTTAAAGCTTTCGCGGTGGCGATCCAGAAAAGCGTTTAAATCGTCAAATTTTTCGTTTTTAAAATCAGATGCCGACACATAAATGAAATCGGGAATATTAAATTTTCCCTTTCTCAATTGTTTCAAGAGTCTGGGCTTTTCCGGTATGGTGGCTTCACTTGCTTTTTTCAACAAGATTTCTTTCTCCTCGCTTGAGATCTTTGAATGGTATAAATCCAGATGACACAATTGGGTTTTCCAAACCGGGTGCTTCGCACCCGGTTCCACCCGCAACGATTGGGGCACTTCGCGCCCCTGTCTTTTACCGCCTATTGCGGTAAAATCCAAGCCACCCGCTTTGCGGGTGGTCGTTGACGCCTGTGTGAATATATATATTTTTTTAATGGTGTCAAACTCTTAAGGCCCTCGACGTCCCGTGTCATCGGCTGGATGCAATGCTTGGATTTTAATCTCAATTGTATCCCAATCATTCAATAGTTTCAAAGGACGCTACCCGGCCAGGCAAGTGGCCTTTGCACATCAGCCTTCCGAAATTCCGGTAAATTATTCGATTTATAAGAATTTTTTCTTGACCCCGGTATTTTAAAATCGTAACGATGGTTAAAGATTTCAACAGGCTAACAGCGGAAGGCCGTTTAGAAACCGGGCTCCAATATGGTGCAAGGCGCCATAATCTCGGAATGCTGAAAAACGGCTGGTTTCACAATCAAATGGGTTTGCGATGAACCGATTGTTGACAATTTTTAGATGGCCGGCGGTTTATAAAATGGACAGCTTGAAAGCCGACCTTCTTGCAGGGCTGACGGTTGCCCTGGTGCTGATTCCCCAGTCTCTGGCATACGCCGAGCTTGCCGGATTGCCGCCGTACTACGGGCTTTATGCTTCATTTCTTCCACCCCTGGTGGCCTCCTTGTTCGGTTCCAGCCACCAGCTGGCAACCGGTCCTGTGGCGGTGGTCTCGCTTTTAACATCAATAACCCTTGAGCCCCTGGCCACAGCCGGCAGCCAACAATACATCGCCTACGCCATATTGCTGGCGCTGCTGGTTGGCATTTTTCAGTTCTCCCTCGGCGTGCTGAAGCTCGGTCTCGTCGTCAATTTCATCTCTCATCCGGTGGTTAACGGTTTTACCAACGCCGCCGCGCTCATCATCGCTTCCTCACAACTGCCGAAATTATTCGGTGTCTATGTGGAAAGAGCCGCTCACCATCACGAAACAATTTATCGGGTTATACAAGCAGCTGAACATTACACTCACTGGCCCACGCTGGTTATGGCCACCCTGGCTTTTATCATTATGTATGGATTAAAACGGTTTTCGCCACGGATTCCCAATGTCCTTGTGGCTGTGATGGTTACAACCCTGCTTTCCTGGGGCTTTGATTTTGAACAGACGATGCAGGTCGATGTTGTTGATATCAAGGTTGCCGATATTCGCCCGGAGATCGAGAAATTCAACCGAGCCATCAAATCTGCTGAGCTGCTTTCAAAAAAACGGGCTGCTTTGAGCCTTAATCTTAAGGTCAGCGGAAAGGCGCTGGATGCACTTGAAGCACTTGATATAAAACACACCGTCGAGCGCATCACCGTTCAAATTGAGCAATATAAAAATCAGACCCAAAACCATAGAAAAATAATACGGGATTACATTTTTGAAGGCGTAAGACAGGCAGATGGTCCGCTCAAATTCTATCCGGAGGGAGCAACTCCGGAGAAGGCAAAAGGGGACGGCCGTTTTTGGCGTATTCATGTGGGTAATGTACCGCTTAAACCGGCCAGCCTGAGGCTGACGGGAGGCGGTGAGGTGGTTGGTAAGATTCCCGGGGGCCTGCCATCGCTTTCTATGCCAATCATTAATTTTAATGTGATCCTGGATCTGTTGCCCTTTGCCGTCATCATATCACTGCTGGGCTTTATGGAAGCCATCTCCGTTGCCAAAGCAATGGCGGCCGTCACCGGCCAAAGGCTCGATCCCAACCGGGAACTCATCGGCCAGGGCCTGGCCAATATCTGCGGCGCTGTCGCCCAAAGTTACCCGACTTCAGGATCTTTCTCCCGATCGGCTGTAAACCTGCAGTCCGGGGCAAATTCCAGCCTGTCCAGCGTCTTTGCCAGCTTGGCAGTGGTGGTGGTTCTTTTATATTTTACATCGCTTTTTTATTATCTGCCGCAATCCGTGCTGGCGGCGATTATCATGATGGCCGTGGTCGGATTGGTCAACATCAGGGGATTTATACACGCATGGACGGCGCAGTGGTATGACGGAGCGATTTCCATCATTACCTTTGTCGCCACGCTGGTGTTTGCGCCCCACCTGGAGAGGGGCATCGGGGTGGGGGTCATTCTTTCCGTCCTCGTTTTCCTATACAAAAGCATGCGTCCGAAAGTGGTTGATCTATCTCTGGGCTCCGACCGGGTGCTTCACGATTGCGTGGCCAGCGGCTTGGAGGAATGCAGGTATATCGACGTGGTTCGTTTTGATGGACCGCTCTTTTTTGCAAACGCCAGTTATCTTGAAGATCAGATCCGCAATCGGCGACGGACGAAAAAAGAGCTCAAACATATTATCATTTCCTCCAGTGGTATTAACGACATTGACGCCTCCGGTGAAGAAGCCTTATCTTTGACTGTAGACCGGGTCCGTAGCGCCGGGATTGATATTTCCCTAAGCGGAGTGAACAGATCCGTCATGAATGTGCTCAATCGGACGCATCTGATTGTGAAGATCGGCGAAGATCACATCTACCCGACGGTTGAAGAGGCCATCAGTGCTGTTCATGACGAAACCCACCGGGGTGGAGAGGAAAAGAACTGTCCATTGAATACCGTATGTCAGCTTTCACAGGCACGCTAAAAAAGGGAGGTTTAAATGTCTATCATTACCCTATTCAGCGGCAGCTTCTGCAATGAAAATCCCGTTATCCAGGAAATAATCTCCCGTACCGGATACCGGTTGATTACGGACAATGAGGTTGTTGCCGAAGCCAGCCAACTCTCGGAGATAGCCGAAAACAAAATTATGCAGGCTTTTTCAGCCGGCACCTCGGTGTTCAATAAATTTACCCGAGAGAAGGAGCACTCCATTGCTTTTCTGAAACTGGCACTTGCCGAACTGATTCCGGACGACAATGCGCTGGTGACCTGTTTTTGCGGACAGCTGATACCGAAGACCGTGAGCCATTCACTGCGGGTTTGTTTAATCGCGAGCCTGAAACATCGAATCGCTGCAGCTTCCCGGGAACAAGGGGTGTCGGAAAAAGATGCCGCCAAAGTGGTTCAGAAACGCGAAGAGGACTGTTCTGTTTGGATTGACATGCTTTTCAAGCAGAGTGATCCATGGGATGCCGGCCTCTACGATATCGTCATCCCGGCGGACAAAATGGCGCCGGCAGATGCAGCGGCGCTCATCGCCGATAATGCTGCCAGCGACGTGGTTCGGCCAACGCCAAGTTCGAAGCAGGCGCTGACCGATTTTCGTCTGGCGGCCGGCACGCAAGTGGCTCTGGCGCGGGAGGGGCATACTGTAAGCGTTAGCGCCAAAGAGGGTTCAATTACCATTACCATCAACAAACATGTTCTGAGGCTAAGCCGCCTGCAGGATGAGCTCAGGTCGATCGCAGAGCAGGTCCCCGGTGTCAAGGCGGTGGAAACTAAAGTCGGCAAAGACTTTCACAAATCAGACATATATCGCAAACACAATTTTGAAATGCCCTCTAAAGTGCTTCTGGTAGACGACGAGCGCGAGTTTATTCAAACGCTTTCTGAGCGGCTGGTGATGCGCGATATGGGCCCGGCGGTCGCTTATGACGGGGAATCTGCCCTCAACCTGATTAAGGAAGACGAACCGGATGTAATGATCGTTGATCTCAAAATGCCGGGTATTGACGGACTTGAGGTTTTGCGAAAAGTTAAGGAAACCCGCCCGGAGATCGAGGTGATCATCCTCACCGGACACGGCCATGTAGCCGACCGGGAACTGTGTATGAAGCTGGGTGCTTTTGCATACCTGCAGAAACCGCTGGACATCAATGAACTCAGTGAAATTATCAAAAAGGCCAATGAAAAAATTCGCCGGAATAAAGAATCCAAGCGCTAAGCGGCCGGCCGGGATCATTTCCGCCTGTGCCAAACCCCTGCCTGAAGGGTGTCGAAATGCCGATATCGATTTTTGGTAGGCTCAAACCTCGCTTTTGGGATCATGAAGATACAATCGGCGGGCCGTACAGGCACCATTTTGAGTTTCGCCGGATCTGGAAACGAGCCGTTCTGGTTACCGCAACCGTGGCGCTCGTTCCGCTTATCATATGGGCCCTGGCCGGCTACCGGCTGCATCTGGATACAACCGAGTCGGAGCTGGTGTTGCGCACCTCCCAACTGGTTTCGAATTCGTGGCGATCGGTTTCTCTTTTTATGTCGGAGCGCCGGTTGGTGTTAGAATTTATTGCGCACGATCATACCCTAGAAAGCTTGAATGATAAGGCCCACCTCGCTGCGATTCTCGATAACCTCAATAAACGATTCGGCGGGTTCACGGATTTAGGTCTCATCGATAGCTCGGGCCTGCAGCAAGCCTACGTCGGGCCTCACCGGTTGGGAGGCCTGGACTACAGTAATGAGCCCTGGTTCCGTCAGGTCTTGAAACATGGTGTTTATATCAGTGATCTGGTTGTGGGATATCGCAAGGAACCCCACCTTGATTTTGCCGTCAAACGGGACTTGCCGGATGGCTCATTTTTTGTCCTGCGCGCAGCCTTCGATGCGCAGAAGTTCAATGAATTGATTGCTGAGTTTGAGGTCGGGAAAAAAAGCGATGCCTTCGTTGTCAACCGAAAGGGTGTGCTGCAAACACCTTCCCGGTATTACGGTTCGGTTTTAAATAAAATTCAGCTTCGCATCCCGGATTACGCTCCCAAAGCACATGTTTTCAAGAGTCAAAACGATAAAAACGAACCGATAGTGATCGGCTATGCGGTTATCCCCGAAACGCCTTTTATTTTAATGATCGTCAAACAGAAAGGCGAACTCATCCAACCCTGGTATAAGACGGGTTGGGCCTTTACGGGGATTTTAGCAACAAGTATTTTGATGATACTGCTGGTAACCCTCGCAGTGGCCGCGCATCTGGTCGATCAGATTCACGCGGCCGATCAGGAGAGAGTCGACACCCTGCATCAGGTCGAATACACCAATAAGATGGTTTCCCTGGGGCGCCTGGCTTCAGGCGTTGCCCATGAAATTAATAACCCGCTGGCCATTATTAACCAGAAGGCCGGACATATCAAAGATATATTCACCCTGACTGAAGCATATAAAAAAGATCCGAAGCTCATCGACCTTGTGGACTCGGTTCTTTCCACCGTGCATCGCTGTGCAGAGGTTACAAAAGGCCTCTTGGATTTTGCGCGCCATCTCAATGTCAGTATCCAGACCATCGACTTGCAGGAAATTATCAACGAGGTACAAAGTGTTTTGGCCAAAGAAGCCGAATTCAGGCATATCACGGTCGGAGTGGATTTAGCGGACAACATCCCCCAATTTGAGAGTGACCGGGGCAAATTAGAGCAGATTTTTTTCAATCTGTTTAACAATGCCGTTGCCGTCATGAACGATGGGGGCCACCTTGAGATAAAGGCAGCGCGCGAGGATGCGGATTTTGTTTCGATCGCTTTCTCCAACAACGGCCCGGCTATTCCGGAAGCGGACCTCGAGCATGTTTTCGAGCCCTTTTTTTACTCAAGAACCGGTGAAAGCGGCATGGGGATCGGCCTGGCCGTTACCTATGGGCTGGTTCAGGAGATCGGGGGCCGGATCAGTGTTCAAAGCGAGCTCGGTACGGGAACCCGTTTCAATATCCGGTTACCGCTTAAGATGCCGCCAAAGGACCCAGCGGACGCCGGTGAACATGATCACGGCGCTTGACCCCTGCGGGCATCAAAGAAATGGAGTTTTGTATGCGTGCCAAGTTAGAAAACGTCACAGAGAGCGGTCTCCAATTTTTCGGAAAAATGACGGCATCGATATCCCATGAAATTAAAAATGTGCTGGCGATTATCAATGAAAATGCCGGGCTTCTCGAGGACCTTGCACTCATGGCAGACGGAGGGGCGGAGATAGAACCGCAGCGCCTGCAAAATATGTCCCGGGCGGTTATGAAACAGGTTAGCCGGGCGGATGGCATCATGAAAAACATGAACCGCCTGGCTCACAGCGTTGATGAATCGATCAAGAGCATTGATCTAAATGACCTGTTGGAACTGCTGGCGGCTTTATCCAATCGATTCGCATCCACGCGCGCTGTTGGCATCCAGTTAAAACGAAATGAAAGCCCGCTAAAGTTAAGGACCGCTCCGTTTTTTTTAATGAATCTGCTCTGGTTATGTCTGGATTTTGCAATGGACGCGGCGGGTGAAGAAAAAAGAGTTGAACTGACCGCCCAGAAAACAGAAACCGGGATCGCGGTTTTTTTCAAATGTCTTGGCGGTCTGGCCGGGGCGTCATTGAAACCATTTCCGGCTGAGCCTGAAAAGGGCCTTTGCGACCTGCTCGGTGCTGAGCTGGAAGTCAGCACCGGGAACCGGGAAATTGTTGTCAGAATTGCCGGCGACATCGACAGAGATTAATCGGCCAATAAGATGATGAATTAACGAGGTGGATCGTATGCCGCAAAAGGTGTTGATCGTTGACGATGAAAAGGATTTTTTGGATATCATCTCAGAGCGGATACTTGCGCGCGGGATGGATGTTTCAACCGCTAGTTCGGCCGAAGATGCCCTCAATATGGTTGAAGAAGAATCCTTTGATGTTGTTATTCTGGATTTCATGATGCCGGCATTGGACGGGTTTAAGGCCTTAAAACTGTTGAAGGCAAAGCGGCCCGATGTGCAAATTATTGTACTGACCGGAAATGTGCCTGAGGAAAAGCGGATGGAGGCCAAAGCACTCGGGGCTCTGGATGTGATCGAAAAACCACCCGATCTGAAAGACCTTATTCAAAAAATAAAAAAAGCGAAAAAGGCTCAAAGGACAGTTCGAGGGAAAAAGGGTCGCAGGAAAAAATAGAGTGCGGTAATATCCGCCTGAGGCGGACCAACCTAAAACCGTGATCTACGATTTTTGAGATAACTGCTAAATATTTTTTTTCAAAACCGCATTTTTGAGGTACTCAAAAACGTCTGGCCCTTCAGCGGCAGCCTTTTGTTTGCCGGCAGCGATCTGCTGGATAAGTTCTATCTTGGTTTTGTCGAAACTGCTGATCTGGTCTTCGATGAGCTTAAGGGTGCCCTGAATCAGGCTGTAAATGATCATCGGGCCATACAGAACCTCACCGCCGGCTTTGGACGTCAGCGCCCCGATAATTTTATGACGACTGAGCTGGAATGCTTGCGGTGCCGGTTTATAGTCCAGCAGGTCGGCAAACAGTTCCAGGCATTCGACCACTCCATCGGGGTAATCCCTTTCAAGGGAAGCCTTTCCGTCTGCGGCTATTTCATCGATATCGGATCCATTATAAGCAAGATCGAGCTGATCGATGCACTCTTTTTGAATGGCTTTGACGGACGCGTCTTTGCGGCTGAGCTTCACATCTGAATCTTTCAGTATTTTGATGATATTACGGATTTTAACCATTTCTTTTATCAACGGGCTTTTTCGCATGGCAACGTCATCAATGGTCGTCCGGTAAATCGGCAGTTCGTTGTCCAATACGAAAATTTTTTTCCGATCCTGATCGATTCCTTCCACGTACAGATCCAGGTCGCGCGCTTTTTGGTACTGATAGGGACTCATTTCCAGCAGGCTGCGCATGGCATCCTTGTCTACCTTGCGGCCGCTTTCGGCAGGTCCGATCGAGGCGATTACCCTGTTGGCCAATTTGTCAATTTTTATTTTGGTTATCAGGTTTTCTTTAAAAGACATGGAGGCTCCCAATTTAGAGTTTAGATTTTGGAATTTGGATTGCGGATTGAAAATATTGAAGGCCAATTGTTTTGCTGAGCCGTCTGTTCTGAAATCCGAAATCCAAAATCCGAATTAAGAATAGCTCCATTACTCCAGTTTTAGACTTTTTTTCCTGCTTTATCACATCGCTTTTGGCAAGTAAACTGCATTAGGGAACCGCGTTCTTATTGTTGCCGGGTTGCCTTCAAGTGCTTATTCGTATATATAAAAACTTTTTTATTGACCCAATAATTGAAAGAGAGAATGGCAATGACGGATGCGATTAAACTGGTTTACGGGAAAAGAGAATACGAACTGCCGGTGGTGGAAGGCTCGGAAGGGGAGAAAGCCATCGATATATCACAGCTGCGGTCAACCACCGGGTTTATCACACTGGACTCCGGTTATGCCAATACCGGCGGTTGTGCCAGTGGCATTACGTTTATGGACGGCGAGAAGGGCATCCTGAGATATCGCGGAATTCCGGTTGAAGAACTGGCCGAAAAGGCCACCTTTAAAGAGACCGCTTATCTTTTGATCAATGGAAGACTGCCCAATCGCGAGGAGCTGACCCGTTTTTCAATCCTGCTCAATGACAATTCGCTGGTGCATGAAGATCTACGCGCCTTTTACGAAAACTTTCCGCGATCTTCCCATCCCATGGGGATTCTTTCGTCAATGGTCAACGCCCTGCGAAGCTTCTATCCGGAGCTTCAGAATCTGGAGGAGGAGATTAATCTGACGATGACCCGCTTGCTTTCCAAGATTCGAACCCTGGCGGCGATGTCCTATAAAATTTCAATGGGTCATAAGGTAGTATACCCCAGACCCGATCTGGCTTACTGCGCGAATTTTTTAAATATGATGTTCGATTCGCCGGTCAAGCCATACGAGATCGATAATGATGTGGTCAACGCCTTGCGCGTATTCTGGATTTTGCATGCCGATCATGAACAAAATTGCTCCACATCGGCAGTGCGGTTGGTGGGCAGCGCGCGGGTAACGCTGTATGCCGCCATTTCCGCCGGCATCGCCGCTCTATGGGGCCCCCTGCACGGCGGGGCCAACCAGGCGGTCATTGAAATGCTCAGTGATATCGCCAAAAACAAGAATATGGGAAAAGCGATTGAAAGGGCCAAAGATAAAAAAGACCCGTTCCGCTTGATGGGGTTCGGG
>JAQYWI010000213.1 GCA_030145015.1 Desulfobacterales bacterium | reverse complement strand
GGTGGCGGTCTCTGGGACCTGAAGCCGCAGACCGGCAAGACCTGGTATTCGGAGCGCTTCAAAGAATTATTGGGCTATTCCGGCGATGAAGCCCAAGGTTCATTCCCCGGCTGGGAAAACAGCCTGCATCCGGATGAGCGCGAATCCATTTTAGCGGCCTTGCAAAACCAACTGGACGAACGAGCCCCCTTCAATGAAGTCTGCCGGCTGCGTTGCCAATCCGGCGAATACCGCTGGTATCGCACAATGGGTCAGGCCCTCTGGGATGACAGCGGCCAGGCCTACCGCATGGCCGGTTCCATCGTCGACATTACCGAAGGAAGAATTGCTCAGGATCAGGTGCGCAAACTTTCACAGGCAACCGAAAACAGTCCGGCCTCGGTGGTGATCACCGACAAAAATGGAACCATTGAATATGTTAACCCAACCTTTTGCAAAGTAACCGGATACTCCGCAGCAGAGGCCATTGGAAATAACCCCAGGGTACTGAAGTCCGGAAATCTTCCCGAATCATTTTACAAAAATATGTGGCAAACCATCCTTTCCGGCAAAACCTGGCGGGGTGATTTTATTAACAAAAAGAAAAACGACGAGGAATACTGGGAAAGCGCTTCTATCTCACCCATCAAAAACAGTGAAGGCGAAATTACCCATTTCGTGGCCGTCAAACAGGACATCACCGAACGTAAACACATGGAAAAAGAACTCATCCAGGCCAAACAAGCGGCCGATGAAGCTAACAAGGCCAAGGGTGATTTTTTAGCCAACATGAGCCATGAGATCCGCACGCCCATGAATGCGGTCATCGGCATGGCGCACCTGGCGCTAAAAACGGATTTGTCCCCCAAGCAGCGCGATTACCTCAAAAAAATCCAGTCCTCGGCCAATGCGCTTTTGGGCATCATCAACGACATTTTGGATTTCTCCAAAATTGAAGCCGGCAAAATGGACATCGAAACCGTCGACTTCAACCTGGAAGATGTCATGGATAACCTGGCCAATCTGATCACTGTCAAGGCCCAGGAAAAAGAAGATTTAGAGGTGCTGTTCAATACCCATTGGGAGGTGCCCCGGTTTCTGGTCGGGGACCCCTTACGGCTGGGACAGGTACTGATCAATCTGTCCAACAATGCAGTCAAATTCACCGATTCCGGTGAAATTGTGGTCTCCAGCGAGCTGCTCGAACAAAATGAGGATAAAGTCACCTTAAAATTTTCGGTCAGAGACACCGGTATCGGGCTGACCGAGGAACAGGCGGGTAAACTGTTTCAATCATTTACCCAGGCCGACACCTCCACGACCCGCAAATACGGCGGTACCGGACTGGGACTGGCGATCAGCAAAAAGCTGGTCAACATGATGGGCGGCGAGATCTGGGTGGAAAGCAAATATGGTCAGGGAACCACCTTCAATTTTACTGTTAACTTTGGCCTTGGCAAAGAACACGCCAAAAAGCGCTTTGTGACTTCGCCGGATTTGCGGGGCATGAAAGCCCTGGTGGTGGACGACAACGCTACTTCCAGAAAGATTTTAAAAGATATGCTCGAATCCTTTACCTTCGAGGTCACCGTGGCCGCATCCGGGCAGGAGGGAATCACCGAACTGGAGAACGCGGAAAAAGATCAACCTTTCGAGCTGGTGGTAATGGACTGGAAGATGCCTGAGATGGACGGCATCGAGGCCTCCGGGGTTATCAAAAGCCATCCCGGATTGCGTAAAATCCCGGCCATTATCCTGGTGACCGCCTACGGCCGCGAAGAAGTGATGCAACAGGCCGATCAGGTGGGACTGGACGGCTTTCTGCTCAAGCCTGTCAACCCTTCGGTGCTTTTTGACGCTACCATGCAGGTATTTGGCGAAGCCATACCTGAAAAATCAAGGATTACCCGCAGAGGACAAAAAGAAGCCGAGGTATTGCAACAGATCCAGGGCGCCCACGTGCTGCTGGTGGAAGACAATGAAATCAACCAGCAGGTGGCCAGAGAAATTCTTGAGGGCGCCGGGCTCAACGTCAGTCTGGCCAACAACGGCCAGGAAGCCATCGATGCCATCATGAAAAATGAATATGACGCCGTGCTCATGGATGTCCAGATGCCGGTGATGGACGGGTACGCCGCTACGCGGGAAATCCGAAATCTGAAATCCGAAACCCGAAATGTACCCATTATTGCCATGACCGCCCATGCCATGGCCGGCGATGCGGATAAAAGTTTGGACGCCGGCATGAATGGCCATGTCACCAAACCCATTGATCCGGATCGGCTTTTTGCCACTCTGCAAAAGTGGATCGAGCCAAGCGAAAAACGAGTCCAGGTCCAACAACCTGAAGTTCCAGTCGAACGTCCTGAAACGGATAAGGCCGTGCCGGAGGAAAATGAGCTTCCGGAAGCTTTGCCGGGATTTGATCTGACAGATGGATTAAAGCGCTTGCAAGGAAACAAAAGGCTTTACAGAAAGTTGCTTTTAAACTTTGCTACAGACTACTGTGAGGCAGCCAACAACATCCGTATCGCGCTTGATGCAAAAGACTTTGAGCGCGCCCACAGCCTGTTACACAATCTCAAGGGATTGGCCGGTAATCTCGCAGCCACGGACCTACAAGCTGCCGCGGTGAATATGGAAAAGCTTGTCAAAGGCGGTCCAAAATTGGGCTTATCCACTAAAGAATTAAACCAGAAATTTGCGGACTTAAAAAAAGCTATCGATAAGGCGGTACGGGCGGTGCTGGCCCTGGGCCCCGCAACCCCTGAGAAACCCGCCAAACCACTAACCCAAGCGCTGGCGGAGCTTCCTTCGAAACTGTCAAAGGAGACCTCCGGTCGCATCAGGTCAGCCACTGAAATGGGCGACGTCACTCAGATAAAGGCGATTGCTGAAGAGCTTAAATCCAAATCCGATGTCTTCGCACCGATCAGTGATAAATTCATCCAGATGGCAGAAGACTTCGACTTCGATGGTATTTTAAAATTGGCTGTTCAATTGGAACAATAGCAGATGCCGAATCCAGGCGACAGCCAAAGCAGCTGCATTTACGGTAAACTGCAGATCCATTGAGAAGAGAAGATCAATCAGGAAGTAAACCGCAACTTGACCGCCAGACAACAAAAAGAGTGGCTTTTGACATCTTACAAGCGGCGACTTATGTTGGGATGTCAAACAAATGGATTATAAATACCTTTGCTACGGAAGACGGTCAACTTTGAGGAGGGAAATAAAATGGGAAAAATATCCCGAATCGTATTTATTATACTTTTTACGATGATTTCGGCCGGTTTTTTATCTAACCTTAAAGCAAATGCCGAGGAAGGTACGTGTGTTCTCCAAGCATCGAATACGGATGTCTTCATCATTGTCTTTGATCTGGACCGCGATGGGAATCAAGGTGATCAGATCTGGCAGGGGAGGATTAATCAGGGGGAATCCGTAAAGATCACAGCGCCGCATGCCCTCTTTCGCTATGATTATAATGCCCAGCCAGACGAAGATCAGCCCCTTAGCGGCGGTCAAGACCGGTCGTGCAATAGCGGAGAAACAATTTTAGTCCCTTAATTCGTCCACCCGGATTTATTCTAACAATGTCGCCTTTTTACCGGAGCTGCTCTGCGAGGTTGCGGCTGACTCCTGAAGCTGCCGCAAATAGATCTGGGCTTCCCGGACAATTTGGGCTTCACCGGCGGTGTCGGCAATTTGCTCGGCCCGGTTCAACCATTTCCGGGCATCATCGAACAGGCCCTGCAACACGGCACTGCGCCCGGCCCTGAGGTATCGTATCGAAGCTTCCTTTGCACGTCCTGCCTTTTCGTTGGCTTTGCCTGCCAAGGCCAGAACTTTCACCATTGCGCGATAGTCAAGCGCTTCACGACGCAGTTTCGCGGCCCCGTCAAACGCTTCGACGGCAGCACCCCAGTTTTGTTCTGCCATGGCCAGATGCCCCGCCAACTCCTGACGATCGGCGCGCAGCCGGGGGTGTTCCGGTTGTCCAAGGGCGGCGATCGCCGTGCGCAACTGATCAATATCGCCCTGTTGGCTTGCAATCAAGCCCCGCAGGAAATGGGTTTTGCTCGTAATAACGGATGCATCCTGAGCCGGGATGGATAGGATTTTATCCGTAATCTTCCAGGCTTCAGCCGAGTTTCCACTGCTGTGAAGGATTGTGGCTTCCAGGAGAAGGAAATCGACCGAAAGGCCACGACCCGCCAGGGCCATTTCGGTGTTGGCGTTGCGGACCGCACCAAGGGCCTCTCCATAGGATTGCAAATTCATCAAACAAAATGCCAGATTGTATTGGGCATCAAGGATCGCTGCCGTATCGTCACGGACATAGGCACGATCCAGCGCCTTCCGGTAAAAGCTTGCCGCCTGCCGGAGTCGGCCCTTATCAAAGGCCAGTCGCGCGGCCCGATTAAAACGCTCAAGCGCTTCATCTATCGCCGGGCCCTCTTGCTTAGGCGGTGCAGAGCCGCAACCGCCCACAGCCAAAATAGCAGCTACCAACAGCAGCCCGACGAGCCAACCCGGATTAGGCGTGCGAAGATAACGGATCATGGGCTCACCTCCAGCGGCGATATTCGGGTAGCTGTCTGTGGCGGTCGGCCGGATCCACCTCCCAGCAACCAGCTAGACTGAAGTTTTGTGATCAAACGCTCCAGTTCGACCATCACCTGCTGCACCTGCAAAACGAGTACCGGAACCGAGTCGGTGGTGTCACCCACATTTTTAACAATCTTTGGCAGTTGCGGTGTCGTCTGACGAATATCCTGCATCACCATTTCCATGGATGCCAAGGTTTCTTTGAGCCTGCGGGTAATTTCCGGAATATCACCGGTTTCTATATTAAATTGCGTGGAGAATTCCGAGACATTTTGCATGGTTGTTTTCAGATCATCTACAATTGGGCCCAGCCGGGCAACCAGACCTTCCAGATTCCTTACAAGTTTATCGTCGGTGAGCATGCGCCCGATTGTCCCCTCGCCACTGTCGATCTTATCGGCGATGGAATTCAGATTTGCCAGCAGCTGCTGCACCCCCTTGTCGGGATCCTGCAAGTCCTTGGCCACTGCCGTAAGCATAAGAATGGCCTTATGGGCATCATCGACAACCGGCATAACCTTGGCCCGCAGCTCTTCGATCATTTCAGAAATGGTGTCGGATGTACTGCGATCCGACTCAACGGTTAACACGGCATATTCCCAATCAAGCGGTTCTGCGGTGCCCCGGGTAATTTCAAGGTAGGCATCACCGGCAATGCCGAACGTCTTGCGTATCGTCGCTTTTGAATCGCTGCGAACGAATACCGCCAAGTCGCTATCAATACGAACATTCGCGTGTATCTTCTGATCGGGATTGATGACGATATCCCGGACTTCACCGGCTTTGGTTCCCAGAATTTCGACTGTCGATCCTTCCGTCAGACCGAAAAGCCCTTCATCGGGCAACACCACCTTGAGGGTTTCCCCGGGATTAAACCACTTGCGGACCTGACCTGAGTAAATCAGTCCGGCGACAAAAATCAGCAAGATGATCAATACAAACAACCCGACCGTTTCATTCGTATAGCGGAACTTTGGTTGCTTGAGCGTCTCTTTCAATTCGTCACCTCCATCAGCTTCCCGGCGACCAGTCGATATCGCTGGGTTACCGGCAGGGTTTCATCACGCCATATCAAATTTTTTTGTGTCAGCCAGATGACGGCGGCTCCGCGCTCTCGCGCCTCTCGAACGGCAGTCATCAATGCAGATATGATTTCAAGGTAAATTCCGGAAGTTGGCTCTTCTAAAAGAATCAGCAAGGGTCGACCCAAAAATGCCCGCACACAGGCAGCGCGTCGCAGGTCGGCGGTTGTGAAATCGCCTGGCAGCCCCAGAGGGAGTCCGGGAAGACCAAATTGCTGTGCCAGCTTCCCGGCTTCATCACGAAGTCGGCGGACAGACCTGCGGGTATGGTGAAGTTGTGAAAGCAATATATTTTCCATCAGCGATAAGTGGTTGATCCAGTTTCCGGTCCCAAATACACGGCCGATTCGCCCCCGCAGCGCATTGGCCTGGTCGGGGGGCAGCTCCGGCCAGTTTCTTCCCAGAAAATATACCCTGCCGCTGATCGGTTGGACAATTCCGGCACATGCGTCTGCAAATGTTGCTGTTTGCTCCAAACGGGCCAGACGTATCAGAAACAGATCCCCACTGCAAAGACTCAGGCTGACTTCATCAGACTCCGCGAGCTTCTGGGTTGTGCTTGCGAAAATCGTATCATCGAACCGTACAATCACGCGTTGCTTTTGAAGAATCACCGCCATCAGATTTAACTTTCATTACAATAAAATTGTCAGTGCAATAGATATGATCAAGGTAGCCAACGCCGATTTGGCAAAACCCCGCGGTATGATATCCAGTACATTGGCCGAAACATCGGTGAGCGACAGCGCCGTCTTACAGGATATCAGCGCAACCACAAAACCAATGGTAACTGTCTTCAAGGTAAACAATAAATATGTTTGCCTGCCCATTGAGCCGATGGCTCGATTAATAAAATCAAAAAAAGTGAACTGTATCATACCGACCAGCGTGCCTGAAGCAAATCCCGCTAACAAGGCCACCGCCACAAAAGCAGTCGTCAGAGAAAACATACAAACGCAAAATGCCAGGACCCGCGGCACCACCAGATAAAGAAACGGATCGATGCCCTGGGCATCCAGCATGTCAACCTGACCTTCAGTCTTCATGGTGCCCAATTCGACCAGCAGGGTCGATCCGCTGCGTCCGATCACAATCAGGCCAACCAGCACCGGCGCGATTTCACGTACCAGAACAGTGGACAGAAATCCGCCGAACAAGGCCGTACTGCCAAAGATCTTTAGCCAATGCAGAGACTGGGCGACGATGCCAAATCCCACGAAGATCCCGCTCACCAGAATAAACGGCACGGCCTGTGCCCCGACCTCATAACACTGGCGCATAAACTCGCTGCGGATCGAACGTCGCCAGGTGATCGGGCGGCAACTTTGCCAGATGACGGCCACGGCATCGCTGATAAATGTAACCGGCCATTGCCATAGGCCAATAGTCCACCGACCGATGGCTGCCAGCAAACGCCTCAGCTTTGGCCCAGCATATAAGGTATCATCTCCTTCTGATGGTATGATGTGTTCGTCGTTCATATTCGTCCTGTCAGAAGATAGGTTGATGTCTCGCCGATGTTGGGCAAATAATAGCTGCCCCGCATCTGAAAAAGGTAATTGGCGCGCAGACGCCGATAAGTGGTTTGCGAAACCTGGATTCCACCCGCTATGCTGGATTCTGCCATCTTTGATGCAAACCGAGCTGCCTCGCCCCAAATATTGTATGATTTCACTTCGCGACCCACCGAACTGCCCATAACGGCGCCGGTGTCGATTCCGATGCGAAACTCCATGGGGGTGTTCAGTGATGCAAATAATCCGGTACAGCGATTCTGGAGGTTAAGTGCCAGATCAGCAATCATGCGGGCATGATCTTTAGGGCCGGGATCGATTCCCGCCGCACAGACGATCTCATCACCCATAATTTTCATATATTCGATGCCCCGGGATGCGGCCAGCTCTTCCAAATAGCCGACCATGAGTTCAACCATCGTCGTTGATTCGGTATCCGTAATACGCAAGGCAAGCGATATGGGATTTGTAAATCGGAGGGCCAAGACAGTCGTATCCGTAAAAACATCAGCAGCCATTTGATCAGGATCAATGCCACCGGCTGCCAGACGATCCAAAAACGAAGTGTAATGGCCTGTTCTGTCCGCAGAAACAACAGTCGTTTGCCGTTCATCACGATCGGTCTTCTCCGGAGGTCGTTCGGGCCGAGCCTCGCTGACAGCGGCGCCTGCCCCCGCCCCTGGGGCAGCGGAACCTTCGGCGCTGTCATCCTCGTCTTTCAGATATGCAGGCGCGGGCATTGATTTTCGATCCGCTGAAAACCGTAATGCCAGCATGTTGGCAATGGCGTTGGCAAAAGAAATTTCTTCGGTCGACCAGCCGTGGGGCCGTCGCTCGTGCTCGAACCACAGGGCCCCCGCTGTCCAATCATGATAACGAATCGGTACCGCCAACAATGATTCACAGCCCAGCGGTTGCAAGTACACCCGATACAGCTCGGTCAATCGATCATCGGTTTGCGCATCAGTAGCGCTGATCTCTTCGTCATTCTGTAACAGATCGAACAACGAAGGAAAGTCGGCCCGGGCAAGCACGGTCCCCTGGGTATGACCATTGCTTTCGCGATCATAACTGTCGATACACTTCAAAAATTGGCCGTCATCATCAAAATGCCACACACTGCTGCGCCTCAGGTTGATTGCATCGGTAACAATCTCGGTTAACTGTCTAAAGGATTCCGTCTCCTCGGCACCGAATACGGCCGCTTTTGAAGATAGTTCGGAGAAGGCCCGGCTCTGGGCCTCGAGTTCATACTGGCGAGCAAGCACCCGTTGAGCATTGCGCTCCGCCCGCAATCCCTGCAAAACCAGCAGACCGGCCATAATTGCTGCCAGAACCACAATGCTGGAGGACATCAGCAAAATGTTGCGGTTGTTGCGGGCAACGAAACCGACAAAGTCCGCTTCCGGCACAAAAATAAATATCGACATTTTGAGTCTGTCCCGTGCGGGCAGTGCGAAAACCGCACTGAGATAGCGTTGACCGTCAACAATTAAATCACGGTGACCATGCCCATCGATGAGAAAGCGGTTATAAGCGCGGTTCAAGACCGAGTTTGCC
>JAQYWI010000212.1 GCA_030145015.1 Desulfobacterales bacterium | reverse complement strand
TGGTATTTAAGACCCTGAATTCGGACCGGCTGCCGATCGTCCATCCCTCGCCCCGCATGCACTGCGTGCACTACGGCAGCAAAAAGGCTATGGCGGTACAAAATGTTGAAATGATATCCGATCGTCCCTTGAAGGACAACCTCGCTGAGTTCCTGTATTTAAAGAAGAATTACCCCGATCATCCCATCATCGCCAGTATCATGGGTTTTTTCACGGATGAATGGGCTTATCTGGCCAAGGCCGCCGAAGACAACGGGGCCGATATACTGGAGCTCAATTTTTCCTGCCCCCACATGTGCATAGAGGGGGCCGGTCATAAGGTCGGCCAGGCCTTTAAGCTGCTCGAAGGCTTTACCGCAGCCGTTAAAGATGTGGTATCTATTCCGGTGATGGCTAAAATGACACCCAATATTACGGACATGAATGAACCGGCCATGTATGCCAAAAAAGGGGGCGCGGACGCCATCTCCGCCATCAATACGGTGCGGGGTATTTCTTCAGTCGGTCTGGATGATTTTGTTCCCACGCCCAACGTTTTCGGCAAAGGTGCCATCAGCGGAACCTCGGGACCGGCCGTGCGACCCATTGGACTGAATTTCATCGCCTCCATGGCCCAGAATAATGAGCTGAATCTGCCGCTTTCGGGCATCGGCGGCATCGAGACCTGGATCGATGCCTTTGAATACATCCTGCTGGGGGCCTCAACGATTCAGGTGACCACCGGCATTATGCATTACGGCTATCGCATCGTTGAAGACATGATCGAAGGTCTTTCAGATTTTATGACCGAACGGGGTGTAAAACAGATCTCGGATCTGGTGGGCAAAGCGTTGCCGAACCTCCATGAAACCGAGGCCTTTGATTTGGAGCGTCAGGGAATTACACAGTATGATCTGGATAAGTGTATCGGTTGCGGCCAGTGCTATATCGTTTGTAAGGATGCTGCCGGACAGGCCATTGAATGGGATGGCGAGAGTCGCCGGCCGAATTTGATCGAAGACAAATGCCTGAGCTGTATGTTGTGCAAATTCGTATGCCCGGTTCCGGATTTGATTTCCTACAAGGAAATGCCGCAGGAGTGGGCGCGTCAGGAAACTGCGGTTATGGATAAAAATATGGAGAAGGACATTAAACTAGAGCCATTTACAAAGGAGGGCCCAGATGAGTGTGTTATTTAAAGGAGGTACCATAGTTAACGCCACCGGTCGTTATGTGGCCGACGTTTTTGCAGATGGCGACAAAATTAAAACGATCGGGACGGATTTGGACAACCCGGCGGATGAAGTCGTTGATGCCAAGGGACTTTATGTTCTTCCCGGCGCCATCGACCCGCACACCCACCTCTGCATGCCGTTTATGGGGACCTATGCCCAGGACGACTATGAAACCGGCACCATAGCAGCCGCCTGCGGCGGTGTGACCTGTGTGGTGGATTTTGACCTGCAGCAAAAGGGCGAAACCCTGCTCGAGGCCCTGGAACGCAAAAAGGCGCTGGCGGAAGGGAAAGTTGTGGTGGATTATTCTCTGCATCCGGCCGTAATGGACCCCCGGCCGGAAGTCATCGAGGAAATTAAAAAGGCCTGTCTGGATTACGGCACGCCCAGCTTTAAGATCTTTATGGTCTATGACTTCCGGGTGGATGATGCCACCATGATCAAACTCCTGGAACAGACCAAACAGCATGGCGGTCTGGTACAGGTGCATGCTGAAAATGTTCACATTATTGATCACATGAACGCGGTGCTGGAGAAAGAAGGCAAACTGGAGCCCTATTACCATGCGGTCAGCCGCCCGAATCTGGCCGAGGAAGAAGCCATCTACCGGGCGTCCAAAATGGTGGAGATGGCCGGATCGCGAATTTACATTGTGCATCTATCATCAAAAGAAGGCCTCTGGGTTGTTAAAGCGGCACGTGACCGGGGCGTTAATATCTATGCCGAGACCTGCCCGCAGTATCTTTTGCTGGATGATGAACGTTACAAGGAGCTGGATTGGAACGGTGCCAAGTATGTCATGTCACCGCCGCTGAGGACCAAAGAAAGCAACGCGGCCCTGTGGGAAGGTTTGCGCGGCGGGGATCTGCAGGTCGTGGCCACCGACCACTGTCCCTTTGACTTCAAGGGTAAAAAGGATATGAACGGCAAAGACGATTACAAGAAAATTCCTAATGGTGCTCCGGGAATCGAAACGCTGTTAATTATGCTTCATTCCGAAGGAGTGGCCAAAGGGCGGATCACCCTTGAGAAAATGGTGGATGTGCTTTCATGCGGCACGGCCCGCATGTTCGGTCTCAAAGACAAAGGTGAAATCACGGTCGGCAAGGATGCCGATATTGTGGTCTTTGATCCGCATCAGAAATTTACCGTCACCCAGAGCAAACTCCATATGAATGTTGACTATACCCCCTATGAGGGCTTTGAAGTCACCGGTATGCCCAGAGCGGTCTATTCACGCGGCAAAAAAGTGTCGCAATGGAACGGCGATCAGATGGAGTTTGTCGGTGAGGTGGGTAGAGGGCGGTTTATAAAGAGGGAACCCTTTCAGGGATTTTAATCGGTCCGGCGCAGAGGCCCCGCCTAAGGGGCGGGATGCAAGCACCGGCCGTACTCAAGGCAAAAATTGTCTCTTTCGAACCGTAGGGCAGCCCTCTGTGGCTGCCTTTTCTTGGCTGGCGCAGAGGCCAGCCCTACATCTATTTGTGTCAGTTGCCACGATAAGAATTCTTATAAGCTCCGAATTTCACTTCTCATTCGCGGACTGCAGGATCGAGTGCAGCAGCACATTCGCGCCGGCTTCGCAGTCTTCCCATTTGGTGTTTTCCACTTCCACATGGCTGCGGCCGCCGATGCTGGGTACAAATATCATTGCCGTTGGACAGACCTGATTCATATAACTGGCATCATGACCGGCCCCGCTGACCATGTGCAGGCTGGAATAACCCAGATCACCGGCAACGTTCAGGATGCGCTGTACCAGCTTTTCGTCAAAGGGCGAATGCTCAACCCGCCAGGTTTCTTCGATTTTAATCGGGCAGCCTCTGCGAGCCGCAATATCTTCAAAATCTTTACGGACGAGTTCCCAGGCCTTTATGGCATGATCATCATCCCAGGAGCGGATATCTACCGTAAAGTGAACTTTATCCGGAATAATATTTCTGGAATTGGGATAATTTTGAATTTCGCCGACGGTGGCCACCATATTACCCCCCATGCTATCCGGCAGCGCATTGACTTTCAATATCATCTCGGCGGCAGCGCAGAGGGTATCATGGCGGCCTTCCATGGGCGTCGGGCCCACTTGATTGGCCTCTCCTTCGAGATACACATCATACCAGTGCAGGCATAAGATTCCTTTGGGTGCGCCGATTTTCTTGCCTTCGCGTTCCAGCATAGGTCCCTGTTCGATATGATACTCGTAGTAACAGTGCACCGGCCATTTTTTAGCCGGCACGGTTCCTTTGTATCCAATGCGGATCAGCTCATCTTCAAAGCGCTTGGCGTTGATGTCGGTGCGGTCATAGACCCAGTCGCGCTCGAGTGCTCCGGCCCAGACACCGGAAGCCACCATGGCAGGGGCGAAGCGGGAGCCTTCTTCATTGGTCCAATCGACGATCACAATCGGCCGCTCGGTTTCAATGCCGTTTTCGTGAAGCGTCCGCAGAACTTCCAGCGGGCCCATAACGCCGAGAATGCCGTCAAAGCGACCGCCCTTGGGCTGGGAATCGATATGGGAGCCGCTCATCACCGGCGCCAGGTCGTTATTTTTTCCCGGGCGTTTACCGAAAATGCTCCCCATCTCATCGATAGTGATTTCCAGGTCGAGCGCTTCCAGCCATTTTACAAATAGATCTCTGGCCTGTTTGTCTTCATCCGAAAGGGTTAAGCGTTGAACACCACCGCCCGGTGTCGCTCCGATTTGAGCCATTTCTTCCAGGGCGCCTTGCAGGCGTTTGCCGTTTACCCGTAGATCTTTAGGATTCATAGGTCACCTCCATGAGGCGATAATAGGTAAGAAGCTCGGTACTGTCAATTATCAACTGAATCTTGCATGAAAATTAATGAGAAGTTGTGATTATGTTTAATGGATGAAAATCATATTATCTCATTACTTTTCACCCTTACGGGCGAGCCGGAGGCTTCCATCTGCTGCGTTATTAAGGCCGAGGCATAGTTCACTATAGCCTCTGCCTTAAATGCCTTGCATATGAAAGCCTCCGGCTCGTGCAAAATTAAGTTATCAATTCGGCTTAAAAGTCACTGAATCTTGCCGATCAATAACGCCAGTTTGAGCCCGCCGTGCAAGATTGGATAGGATTTGGTTTGAAAAGGAATCGTGCCGGCCAATTTTCTGCTGGGCGCAAACAACACCAGATTCCATCCCCGGTATTTTTGTTTGAGTTTGTTACAAATCGCTTGAAAAAATTTTTCGGATTCACTGCGCCCGCCCAACCGGCGGCCGTAGGGTGGATTGATGCAGATCACCCCAACGCGATCGGTAAGCTTGCGGAGATCGAGGTCAAAAAAATCTCTCGAATTTACCTGGACGGCATCGGACATGCTGTATTTCTGCACACATCTTTCAAGTTTTTGGCAAGCGCCGGAGTCGGTATCCGAAGCGAAGATCAGGGGTCGATCGGGCTTTACAAATTTGGATTCGGCCTGACGCCTCATATAGTCCCATCTTTTCGGGCGAAATGACGGCCAGCCCATAAATGCAAAGTCCCGAAACCAGCCCGCCGGGATGCGTTTTGCCATCAAGGCGCCTTCCAGTGAAAACGTTCCGCTGCCACACATGGGATCCAGCAGCGGATCACGGCCGTCATAACCTGCCAGCAATAAGGCCGACGCCGCAAGTGTCTCCCGCAGCGGTGCTTTACCTGCGTGTTTTTTGAGGCCGCGTTTGTAAAGAAGATCGCCGCTGCTGTCAATCGAAACGGTGAAGCGGTCATCAAGGCCGCGTACATATATATTCTGTTCTGCTGATGCGATTTTTGTCATTATTTTGTCGGATTGGGTTTTCCAAACCGGGTGCTTCGCACCCGGTTCGCACCGCGTTGTTTTCAACGATTGGGGCACTTCGCGCCCCTGTCTTTTCCCGCCTATGGCGGTAAAATCCGAGCCACCCGCTTTGCGGGTGGTCGTTGACTCGAGCCGGGACAGCTGGCTGGCGATGGTCGTGCGAAATCTTTCTGCAATCGCACCTGAATGGCGGAGCCGGCAATGCTTCGTGGATACATGCACTTTAGGAACTCTGCCGGCATGCAGATACAGCTCCCAGGGAATATCGCCAAGTTTTTTTTCAAGTTTTCTGAAATTGGATGACTTGAAGGTGTGAATACGCATTAAAATTCGATTGGCCGAACGCAGATTTAAGTTCGCAAGATAACAATCATCCAGACGGCCTTCAAATTCCACTCCGCCAGGGGCTACACGAGCTTCGCCGGCAGCCGGTTTAAGTTTCAACAATTCCTGCAGACACACCGGTTCAAAACCGGGAGAGGTCGCAACAAAAAAGTTGTGCCTCCGACCGATGATATGCCGCTTAATGCGTTTGGAAAGTGGATCCTCAGAGGGCATTCTAAATCCTAAATCCCAAATGACAAATTCCAAATCACAAACAAATCTCAAGTTCCAATCCAATCAAGTTCCAAACTTGTTTGAATCATTGAAAATTCGAATTTGGATATTGTTTGTTATTTGTAAATTGGTGCTTGGAATTTTCTTAATTAAAGAACTCGTCTGGAATAAAATATACCATACGATTTTTCTAACATCTTTGTGGGACACAACATTAGGGTACACTGAATTAGAAACTTCTGTAAAGAGCCATTCTCATCCATGCGCTGGTGGTTCGAGCCGCTGTCGATTACGTTGAAGGCTAAAACCCGCGGAGAACCCTACACAACAGAAAAGATCCATTTTGGAATGAAAACCGGGGGTGGATTGACACGGAGCCCAGTTTCCTGTATCAATTTTGTGATAAAATATTGGCAACATTGAGGGGAGGGAAAAATGTCAGGAATAAACAAGGCGATTTTAGTCGGTCGGCTGGGGAGTGATCCCGAGGTTCGTTACACGCCCAGCGGTGTGGCGGTTGCAAATTTCAACATTGCCACATCCGAGGAGTGGAAAGATAAGGATTCGGGTGAAAAAAAGGAGCGCACCGAGTGGCACCGAATTGTTGCCTGGAGTAAACTCGGTGAAATTTGCGGCGAATACCTTTCGAAAGGTCGACAGGTTTATGTCGAAGGGCGGATCCAGACGCGTTCCTGGGAAGATCGGGATGGCAACAAGAGATACACCACCGAAATCATTGCATCTGATGTACAATTCCTTGGTGGACGGGATGCCGGCCCCGGAGTTCGAGCGGAAGGCGGTGCCCCGGCTTCTAATTTTGAAAGTTCATCGATAAAAGCACCCGAAGATGATGACATTCCGTTTTAGTCGATTTTTCCTTTCTGATGCCGGGCAGACCGAAAGATAGCTTGATGGGGCATTGTGAATTTGAGTTCGGCGGCGGGGTCGACTCAGGGGATATTTTGTAACAATTAGAAGCTCGAGGTTGGTAAATATAAAACCGGGCAGTTTGTTACGACTTTTAACTGCCCGGCGATTGCCATACTTTTCTTTACAGGTATCGTAAAGGAGCCCTGTTCCGGATTAGGACTCCTTATCGTCTTCGATTTTATCGGGCTCTTTTTTTTCTTCTTCGTCCGACGCCCCCTTGAAATTTCGGATGGCTTTACCCATTCCCGCTCCGATTTCAGGCAGTTTCCCGGCGCCGAATATAATCAGAATTATTATCAGTATAATAATCAGTTCCGGCATTCCAATTCCAAACATAATACCTCCTAATTATCCAGGCTTGCTTTGTTTCAGCTCATCGAGCAGTTTCTTAAACTCTTTTGATTTTATATAACGGTCAACACTGCTTTGGTATTCAATCCATTTTGACCAGGCATCAATCCAGGCCTCATTGTGCCAGTAGCAATCTGAATCCCCGCCGCCTTTAAGGCGATCGATGTATTCCATATATTCTTCCGAGCATGCCTTACAGAAGTTATATGGAACCCTTAGATTTCGGTGATGCTTTAGGCCGACTTCTGAATCTTGCTCGATTTGGGTGCCGCATTTCTCACATTTCAACACGCAATGGGTACATTGAAATACCTTTTGTACGGCCAGTACCTTGCGCCTTCGAATTAAAGCGGCTTTTTTATCTTTAACCAGATCAAGCTTTTTATCGATGGATATGATATCCGCCACAGGCAACCTCTGGGTTCTATCTTAGAACGGTGCATCTTCCGAACGGGAATTTGACTATAACACCGGGCTATTTTTGTGTCAATCTTTTCAATTTTAGCGTTTTAAAATCAAAATTTTGTGCAATCTGGTATACTTATGGGGATCAGTCGGACTCAACTCATAACCGATAATCGGCCGGCCTTATCTAAGCCTTGTCAAACATAATTAAGAGTGTTAACTTTATAGGTTTAAATTTTAAATTATAAGGAGCTTTACCATGGTCAAGCCATTCCAGCCGGATGGCCTTCCTGTTTTTATTGGCAGTTTGCCCTTGGCCGAACACCGGGAAGCCTTTAGGCTTGTGTTGGAATACATGCCTGAGATCCCTTTGTGGATCCAGCTTCCGGTGCATGAAGAGGAAGGAATGGTTGCTCAATTCATGCCGGGTTTGCCGGGGCTTTGTTCGGTTGAAGACCGCCAATACATTGATACTGCCGCAGATGATTTTAACAGCGAGCTCGTTCAGTTCTATGAAGACTATATGGCGGTCGTAGAAGAAAATGCCGATCTATCTGATTCCAGATTTGCTTTGGATAAAGATACGACGAAAGGGTTTTTTATTTTTGTCGAGGGTTTAAAACACCTGTCGGCTCCACCGGTAGCGGTCAAGGGTCAAATCACCGGGCCGTTCACGTTCTGTACGGCAATTTCGGATCAGAACAAAAAAGCCATTATTTACGACGAGCAGATTAAAGACGCAGCTGTTAAGCTGCTGGCCTTAAAGTCCCGCTGGCAAACACGCGAGTTAAGCCAATTTGATTGTCCGGTCATTATTTTTATTGATGAGCCCGCCCTGGCCGGGTTTGGATCATCTGAATTTATCACCATTTCCCGGGATGAGATTGCCCAAAGCCTTGAAGAGGTAATAGCAGCCGTGCATGCAGAAGGCGGTTTGGCCGGGGTGCATGTCTGCGCCAACACGGATTGGTCGCTGATCCTGGATTCATCGGCAGATATTGTCAGCTTTGACGCCTATTCTTATTTTGATCGTTTTATGCTTTATGCAGCCAAGATCAAAGAATTTCTGGATGCGGGGAAAATTATTGCCTGGGGGATGGTGCCGACCCTGGAAGCAGATAAACTGGATTTTGAAACCACCGAATCCTTAATGCGCCAGTGGAAAGAAAAAGCCGGCCATATTGAAAAACTGGGCGTTGAATCAGATCAACTTGTATCTCAGTCTCTAATCACGCCAAGTTGCGGTGCCGGATCGTTAAGCACCGAACAGGCCGTCAAAGTGCTGAAATTGACACGGGAAATTTCACAACGGATAAGGCAAAGGACATAAGCTGGAAGGCTGGGAGGCTGGGATGCTTGAAGGCTCCAAGGCTTATTTGCTTCCAGGCCTTCTGGCCTCCCAGCTTTATTTAACTAATAATTATATTTTTAAAGAACTAATTTTTGCGAGGTAAAGAATGACTGAAAATTTGAACAAAACTTTTGAAGGTGCGACACGTTATGTCCTCGATGATGAA
>JAQYWI010000211.1 GCA_030145015.1 Desulfobacterales bacterium | reverse complement strand
AAATCCGGACCGGTATCTTTAAACAGCATCAAAGACCCTAAAAGCAACGAAATAATACCGGCTACACTTAAAAGCCCGTAACTTGTGATTTTCATCTCCATTATAAAAAAGATGATCGCCAAAACAATAAGCAAAATTCCGGCATAATTAACCGGCAGGGTCTGCAATGCGAAAAACGCCAGGACCAGGGAAATACCGCCGATCACCCCGGGGAAAATCGCTCCCGGGTGCGACAGTTCAAAATAAAGTCCGGCAAATCCGAGCATCAGCAGAATATAGGCGATATTGGGGTTGCTGATCGTATTTAAAATCTTGGCCCGCAGGCCGGGTTTGACAATTACTTTCTGGGCCTTATCCAGCGTCAAAACGCCTTTATTCTTCAGTTTACGGCCATTGAGTTGCCGGATAAGATCATCGGTGTCTTTGGCAATCAGATCGATGATGTTTTCTTTTAAAGCTTCAGTTTCTGTCACCGAAACACTTTCCCGGATGGCCTGCTCCACCCACTTTTGATTTCGCCCGCGCTCTTCGGCAACACTCTTGGCATGGGCGACCATGTCGTTGATCACTTTTTCCGACATCTTGCCGCTGATGTCCTTGCCTCCGGCGCCGACGGGATGAGCCGCGCCGATATTGGTGCCTGGCGCCATGGCGGCAATATCAGCCGCCATCGTAATCATGACACCCGCCGAGGCCGCCCGGGCTCCGGACGGAGATACATAGACAACTACCGGCACCTTGCTGCCAAGAATATCCTGAATGATCAGCCGCATGGATTCGGCCAGCCCCCCGGGTGTATCCAGTTCAATGATGATGCAGGCCGCTTCTTCTTTTTCAGCCCTTTCAATGCTGTCATTGATAAATCCCGCAGTCCCCGGACTGATCGCATCGGCGACTTCAATAATGTAAATATCGCCTTTGGCAGCCCGGGCCGTATTAAAAATAAAAAGAATGCAAAAGGGTAATATCAGGGTAACCCAAAATTTAAGTTTCATAGGGATATTCCTTCATCAACATTTTCATATCTTCCCACACATCACGCTTTTTTTCGGGATTTCGGAGAAGATAAGCGGGATGGTAGGTCGCAATAACCTTTATACCTTTATAATGATGAATACGCCCCCTTAACTGTGATATCGGTTCAGCTGTATTCAGAAGCGTTTGAGCGGCAACTGCTCCGAGGGCACATATATAGTCAGGTTGGATTGCAGCAATCTGTCGCTCCAGAAATGCAAAACAGGTATTGATTTCATCGGTTTCCGGATTGCGGTTTCCCGGAGGACGGCATTTGACAATGTTGCAAATGTACGCCTGCTTGCGTGTCAGTTTGATTGCTTCGATAATTTTTGTGAGCAACTGTCCGGCCGGACCGACAAACGGTTCGCCCTGCCGGTCCTCTTCAAAACCGGGGCCCTCGCCCACAAAAACAAGCTTGGCCTGCGGGCTGCCGGAGCCGAAAACAATATTTTTGCGGTGCCCCGCAAGCCGACAGCGCTGACAGTCGCCCAGGTCCGAACGAATCTCCTTTAGGGTTTCGGACAGCGGCTGAAGGGCAGCACCCCAATCTGCCATTTTTTCGAGACGACTGCGGCTGCAATCAAAACCCCGATGCCCTTTTTCCGCAAAATATTGGAGGGTGTGTTTTAACTCATCGATCGTCTTAATTATTTGAGATCTTGATATCACTACAAACAGTTATTATTCGTTTTTTGGGCTTTGTGGAGCTGCTGCTGAGTCCAGCTTCTTAGCGACAATCCGATCAAGCAGTATGTGGGCAACCTCCCGCTTTTCCATTGTGGGTAATGGTTCTCGGGTGCCGTCTTTAAAGAAAAGGGTAACGTTATTGGTATCGGACTCAAAACCGGAATCCGACGCGCCCACCAAATTGCCGGCAATGATATCCAGGTTTTTTTCAACCAGCTTTTGAGCCGCGTTTTTTTCAAGTTCTTTGGTTTCGGCCGCAAATCCCACCAAAATCTGATGTTTCTTTTTCTGACCCAGCACCTTCAAAATATCCTGGTTTTGCTGCAGCCGCAAAACCAATTCATTTTTATTTTTTTTAATCTTATGGGCCTGGCTTTCTTGCGGTCGATAATCAGAAACCGCTGCGGTTTTGATAATCACATCCGCACTTCCATAATGCCGGTATACCGCGTCTGCCATCTCATCAGCTGTGCGGACTCTGATGGTGGTCACATTCATCGGATCAGACAAATGCGTCGGCCCTGAAATCAGGACAACTTCAGCTCCCCTGTACTCGGCCGCCCTGGCAACGGCAAAGCCCATCTTCCCCGAAGAGGGATTGCTGATGAATCTCACCGGATCGATAGGTTCGATGGTAGGACCGGCAGTGACAAGTATTTTTTTCCCGGTTAGATCTTTGGGTGACAGGCAAGCCAGAAATCGATCAAAAATCTCTTCCGGTTCGGGGAGTCGGCCCGGGCCGGTGGTGCCGCAGGCAAGCTGGCCGGATCCGGGCTCCACCACAACATATCCATCGGACCTGAGCGTGTCAAGATTTCGCTGAACCGCCCGGTTCTCGTACATATGGGTATTCATTGACGGACAAAGCACAACCGGTGATGTGACCGCCAGCATAAAGGTGCTCAAAGGGTCATCGGCGATTCCGTTTGCCAGTTTTCCAATCATATTTGCCGTGGCCGGCGCAATAATGACAGCATCCGCCTCCTGGGCCCAATCAATGTGCCGAATGGACCCCTGACTGCCGTCTTGAAACATATCTTTGAAAACCGGCTGACCCGATAGGGCCTCAAAAGTAAGTGCCCCGACGAACCATTGGGCACTTTGGGTCATGACCACCCGCACCTCTGCATGCGCCTTTTTTAAAAGCCGTAGAATTTCTATACTTTTGTATGCCGCAATACCGCCACAAACAGCCAGAATAACTTTTTTATTTTTGATTCCGTTTCTCATCGCAGTTTTCATTTCACGTAAAGCGGCTTTAGGCTTGTAATATGCCGATTATTTTAAAAGGCCTGTCTGGGTGCCTTTGGTCGTTGGGGCAACCCAAATTTCAACGAGAGTATTAAATGCCTCGTCGGTAATGCTCATCACGCACCAGCGATGGGCTTTTTGAAACAGCAGCATGGTTCGCTCTGATTTAAATGAACTGATGATATTCCAATTATCGTTGGCCATATTCGTTTCAAAAAAAGAAATTAGCGAGCTGGTTTCAATTCGGCCCTTTAAAACCAGTAAGCCGGCAGAAAAACCGGTAGTGTTGTAAATAAAAGATGATTTTTTATCAACCTTCAGCTCTTTGGGAACAAGAACGTCGCCGAAATCATAGTATCGCGCCGCAACGGCGCTGCCGGTTTTCGATGCGGGTGCCGTGGCTTTGTCATCCTTTTTTGAGAGCGACGAACAGCCGCCGGCTGAAAATACAACTGCTATCATAAAAATTAAAATTGCCGGATACAGCCTTTTTTGTGCATCAATAAATACCATTTGACCTCCTTATTAAATTGTCGATCCGCAAAAATTGTTTGCTCATATAGAATATTTAATTCAATCTATTGTCACCCCGTCACCTGCTCTATATTAATCTTATTCGGTTTGCGCAAGATACCAGGCATAGGTCTTTTTGATGCCGTCGTGCAAGCTGATCCTGGGTTGCCAGCCCAGCTGCGTTAACCTGGTTATATCCAGCAGCTTGCGGGGGGTGCCGTCGGGCATAGAAATATTCCAGCTGACGGCACCTTCATAGCCGACAACTTCTTGAATGATCTCGGCCAGCTCGCTAATACGAATATCTTTTCCGCTACCCACATTAATATGCGACACACGCTTTTGATCGCTTGGATCGTTATTGGACGAAGCCGAAGATCCTTCGAGCGCCAGTTGATCCTGCTGCTCAGGGGGTACAGCTCGAATGGCAGCATAGACGTCATCGGGCAAGTTGAGCAAAAAAAAGCAGGCCGAAGCCAGATCATCGACATGCAAAAATTCCCGTTTGGGCCGACCGCTTCCCCAGAGGCGAATGGCAGATGAGGACTGAAAATTGGACGCCTTTGTCGGGGCCTGGCCCTTTAATCCATCCCGAAACTCAGCCGAAATGGGACCAAACACAGCTTCATCCTTGGTGATGTTTTCCCAATCTCCCTGGCGCGCGAGTTTTGCCAGATGAAACTTTCGAATCAGGGCCGGCAGCACGTGCGAATTTTCCAAATCAAAATGATCATTGGGCCCATAGAGATTGGTGGGCATTACGCTGCGGTAATGCGTCCCATACTGGCGATTGTAAGATTCACAGAGCTTAATACCGGCGATTTTTGCAACCGCATAGGGTTCATTGGTGTGCTCCAGAACACCGGTCAGAAGCTGTTCTTCGCGCATCGGCTGTTCGGCATATTTCGGGTAGATGCACGAACTGCCCAAATACAACAGTCGGTCCACCCCGGATCGGTATGCCTCATGGATCACATTGGCCTGGACCATGATGTTTTCAAAAATAAACTCGGCCCGATAGGTATTATTGGCGTGGATGCCGCCTACCTTGGCGGCCGCTAAAATAACGGCGCTAATTTTTTCAGTTTGAAAAAAATCGCGCACCGCTGCTTGATTGACAAGATCCAATTCACGATGGGACCGGGTGACGATGTTGCCATAATTTTCAGCCTGTAAATGACGATAAATTGCCGAACCGACCATTCCGCGATGACCGGCCAAAAAAATGCGAGAATCCTGCGGCAAAAGCCGTGCATGACTTTGCGAACTGAAATCTTGAGTTTGCGATTTAGTCATATCCTCTTTTTTCTGCGAACAACTACTCGGCCTGGTTATACGTTTGAAAGCCTTCTTGCAGGCAGAGCTCATCTTTTTCGGCCTCCATCAGGTCCATGGCCACCATTTCTTTTACCAATTCTTTAAAAGTGGTTTTGGGCTTCCACCCCAGCTGTTGCCGGGCTTTGGAGCTGTCGCCAAGCAGGGTATCAACTTCAGTCGGACGAAAATAACGCGGATCGATGCATACGATCTCGCTGCCGTTGTCGGCATCAACTCCCTTTTCTTCAAGTCCATGCCCTTCCCAGCGAATCGAGAGGCCCGCTTCTTTTGCCGCCAGTTCGATAAAATCACGCACCGAATGCTGCTTGCCGGTAGCGATAACGTAATCGTCGGGCTGATCCTGTTGGAGCATCAGCCACTGCATTTCGATATAATCTCTGGCGTGGCCCCAGTCCCGGCGCGCATCGAGGTTGCCGATAAAGAGCTTATCCTGCAAGCCCTTGCTAATACGCGCTAAAGCGCGTGTGATTTTACGGGAAACAAAAGTTTCACCCCGGGTGGGGGATTCATGATTAAACAAAATACCGTTACAGGCATACATTGCGTAAGCTTCGCGGTAATTGACCGTAATCCAATAGGCATAAAGTTTGGCTACGCCATAAGGCGAACGGGGATAAAAGGGAGTGGATTCAGTTTGCGGCGTCTCCTTCACCAATCCATAAAGTTCCGAGGTCGAGGCCTGGTAAAAGCGGGTCTTATCGATGAGGCCCAGTATGCGAATGGCCTCAAGCAACCGCAGCGTACCGAGGGCATCCGCATTGGCTGTATATTCAGGAGTTTCAAACGACACCATCACGTGGCTCTGAGCAGCCAGGTTATAGATTTCATCAGGCTGGACTTCCTGGATGATGCGTATCAAATTGGTTGCATCGGTAAGATCACCGTAGTGCATGTGAAAGCGCACATCTTTCTCATGGGGGTCTTTATATAAATGGTCAACCCGGGCGGTGTTAAATGAGGAGGCCCGACGCTTGATACCGTGTACCTGATAATTTTTGTTTAACAAAAAGTCCGCCAAGTAAGCACCGTCCTGACCGGTGATGCCGGTAATGAGCGCGCGTTTCATTAACTTCTCCTATCTGCTGTTCCAGCAAATTCGGGGTTCAGGGTAAAGTCTTAAAAAATTTTATGGTCCGCTTAAGTCCGTCATCTAATTCCGTCCGGGGTTGCCATTTCAGTTTATCCTTGGCCAATTCAATATTGGGTTTGCGCTGCAAAGGATCATCTTGAGGAAGCGGTTTAAAAACAATTTTCGACTTGGATTGGGTATGCGCAATGATCTTTTCGGCCAGTTCAAGAATGCTGTACTCCTGTGGATTGCCCAGATTCACCGGACCCGTAAAGTCATCCGGGGTTTGCATCATCCGTATGAATCCCTCGATCATATCATCTACATAACAGAAGGAACGCGTTTGCTTTCCATCCCCGTATACGGTGATATCCTGGTTTTTTAAGGCCTGAAGAATAAAATTGCTCACCACGCGGCCGTCATTGGGGTGCATCCGTGGGCCGTACGTATTAAAAATACGGACCACCCGGATATTCAGTTTATGCTGTCGGTAGTAATCAAAAAAAAGCGTCTCAGCGCAGCGCTTGCCCTCATCATAGCAGGATCGGATTCCAATGCAGTTGACATTGCCCCAATATTCTTCGGTCTGAGGATGCACGCTGGGATTGCCGTAGACTTCCGATGTGGAAGCTTGCAAAATCTTCGCTTTGGTGCGCTTGGCCAGCCCGAGCATATTAATGGACCCGTGCACATTGACTTTTGTGGTTTGCACGGGATCGTTCTGATAGTGAATCGGTGACGCCGGACAGGCTAAATTGTAGATCTCATCTACTTCTAAATATAGCGGAAATGTAATGTCATGTCGGACGAGTTCAAAATAGGGGTTATCCAGCAGGTGAACAATATTCCGCTTTGTACCCGTATAAAAATTGTCCACACAGACGACGTCGCAGTTTTCTTTTAGCAGGCGTTCGCATAAAAAAGATCCGAGAAACCCCGCGCCGCCTGTGACCAAAACCCGTTTGCGAAGATGCATAAGTGGCCTTTCCCATTTAGATTTAAATGATGATCGGTTTTACGCCTTAATTTGTTTTATAGCGCTTTTCATAATAATGTTCCGAAATACGGACGTGCCGCATAAACGCTTGTACGGTTGTGGAAAAAACGTTTGAATACCGGAACGTTATTTTGACAACCACTATAAAGACAGTTAAAATTACCAGGATACGTTTATATCATGAAGATGGCTCAATTAGCAACAACCTTTGGATATACCTATAAATTTGGTCCTGCAGACCCCGACCGGCAGGATGATCAGCGCAACGATGGGCAAATTGTTAGGCCAATGGAATACGATTTTGGATAAGACCGGAGTCAACGACCACCCGCACAGCGGGTGGCTTGGATTTTACCGCCATAGGCGGTAAAAGACAGGGGCGCGAAGTGCCCCAATCGTTGCAGGTGGAACCGTGGATTCTCGTGCGAAGCACCCGGTTCGGAAAACCCAATCAAGGGCAAACCTCATGTTGACAAATTGCATTTACATGATTTAAGACACACCTGTGCAACGAATTCGGCACGTGCGGGGAAGGATATTAAACTGATCGCTAAATATTTGGGCCATGCTGACGCGAAAACTGCAGCACGATATATTCATTACCAGGATGAGGATATAGAAGCGGCCGCGGAAACTTTAGATCGAAGTCCCATCAATTCTCCCATCAGGCCTAAAGTGGTCGCTGTAACGCCTTGAGCCCCCGTAGCTCAGTGGATAGAGCATTGGATTCCTAATCCATGTGCCGCAAGTTCGATTCTTGCCGGGGGCACCTGCGATCTTTTTAAAATTCAAATATTAATAGAAGGCTTACATTAGAAATGGAAAGAATGGAAAGATTCGTAAAAGTAGCCATTGTTATCGTGATCGTCGGAATCGCGGCCTATTTCGGCTATAATCTATTTAGCAGCTGGCAAAAGGAAAGCATTGAAACCGCTAAAAAAGATGAGCGGGTAGAATGGGAGAAAAGAACAAAAGAGTTGATGGAAAAACTAACGGGTCTCGAAGAAGAGCTGGCATCAATAAAGGGCGAAACGGTTCCGCAGCAAAAGCTAAAAGAAGTATTTGGACCTGAAACAGATGCGGGCCCTAAAGAGGGCCTCCTGAGCTTTCAAGACCTCGAACAGCAGATCAAAGCGTTTTTCACATATCTTGATGAGCAGGACTATGTTCAGGCGTATGAGCTGAAAGGCGGGACTTATCGACAGTTTCAGCAGGTCCTAAAAAAATTATCTTCAAACCCTCCAAATGTCACCGGTGAAACGGCCTCTTTATACAACCTGTATCGCAATATGGCGCATTTTTTCCGGGTTATGGGGAAAAAACGGGTTCATCTAATAAGGGATATCCTGCAAAATGAAGCCGAAATACTGGAATCCGTGATGCAGACTTTTTATCTGTGGCTTGCTTATAAAACCGGCGATGACGTCATAACCGGTCGACCCACCCTTAATGAGATGTACGCCTATTCCGGTTTTTTTTTGAACACGCTGGCGGGAAAAAGTTACCTGTTGAGAAGAGATTCAAAGATCAGACTATTAACCACTTACTATTCAATCCTCATTCTTGACAAAGCAAATGATGAAAATCTGAATTCAAACGGCATTGATATCCGACCCCATATTGAATTTTTAACAAAGGATTTTCAAACTCAAATCGGTGTGATCCATCAAAAGCGGTATTTATTGCAGCTGGAACAACTCGCCGATAAATACAAATTGTCTTGAACCAGCCACAGGCCGGTAAAGTCTTGAACCCATCAATAAGCCTGATGGCATCCGCTTTATAAAATAGCGTACTTTTCCTTTAAAGTCATCCACATCCAGGGTGATCTTTCCCTCGGGAGGCAAACAATGAGAGAAAAACCAAAAGCAATGGTATTCGCGTCTTTAGCCGCCGATTCCCTGGCATTAGGTGTTCATTGGATCTATAACACG
>JAQYWI010000412.1 GCA_030145015.1 Desulfobacterales bacterium | reverse complement strand
AATTTTACAGAAAGAATGTGGCGGCCGGTCAGACCGGACTTTCGGTGGCGTTTGATCTCGCAACCCACAGGGGGTACGACTCGGATCATCCCAGAGTGGTGGGCGATATCGGCAAAGCCGGTGTTGCTATCGATTCTGTTGAGGATATGAAAATCCTTTTCAATCAGATTCCCTTAGACAAGATGACGGTTTCCATGACCATGAACGGCGCGGTTCTGCCGATTATGGCCGGCTACATCGTGGCGGCCGAGGAACAGGGCGTATCGCATGAGCAACTGGGAGGCACGATTCAGAACGATATTTTAAAAGAATATCTGACCCGAAACACGTACATCTATCCTCCGGAACCCTCCATGAGAATCGTATCCGATATCATCGGATTCTGTTCCAAAAACATGCCCAAGTACAATACCGTCAGTATCAGCGGGTATCATATGATGGAAGCGGGCGCCAACTCTGTTCTGCAAACCGCATTTACACTGGCGGACGGGCTGGAGTATGTCAGGGCCGCTCTGGCGGCCGGACTGGATATCGACAAGTTTGCGCCGCGTCTGTCGTTTTTCTTCGGGGTCGGGATGAACTTTTTTATGGAAATCGCTATGTTAAGAGCCGCCCGTTTTCTGTGGCACAAAATTATCAGCCAGTTCAACCCCACAAATCCGAAATCTACGATGTTACGGACCCATGTTCAGACATCGGGCTGGAGCCTGACCGAACAGGACCCGTACAACAACATCATTCGAACCACCCTTGAGTGTATGGCTGCGGCTCTGGGCGGAACTCAGTCTTTGCATACCAACTCTTTTGATGAGGCGGTAAGCCTTCCCACCGCTCTTTCCTCCCGGATTGCCAGAAACACTCAAATTATTGTCCAGGAGGAATCCCAGATTTGCCATGTGGTTGATCCCTTGGGAGGATCTTACTATGTTGAAGCTCTGACCGCCGGCATCATCAATGAAGCCGGAAAGATCATGGATGAGGTTGAGAAACTTGGCGGAATGGCCAAAGCCATTGAAACCGGGATGCCCAAGATGCGGATCGAAGAATCCGCCGCCAGGAAACAGGCCCGCATCGATCAGGGCAAAGACATCATTGTGGGCGTCAACAAGTATCAGATTGAAGAGGAACCCCTGGAAGGTCTTCTTGAAGTTTCCGAGGCTGTGCGTAATGAACAGATCGCAAGATTAAAAGAGATCAAAGCAAAACGGGACAATGATGAAGTCCGGAGGACTCTGGAAGCCATAACCAACGCCTGCGATTCCGGTGGAAACCTGCTGGAAGCTTGTCTTCCGGCAGTGCGGGCACGAGCCACGGTTGGAGAAATATCCGACGCCATGGAAAAAGTTTTCAACCGTTATGTGGCCACGACCCAGTGTATATCCGGAGCATATGCGGACGAATATGCCGACAGCGAAATATTTACGGCCGTTCGCAAAAGAACCGATGAATTCCAGGAAAAGCACGGGCGAAGACCGCGAATACTGGTGACAAAAATGGGCCAGGACGGTCATGACCGGGGGATTAAGGTGATCGCAACTGCCTTTGCAGACCTCGGGTTTGACGTGGACATCGGTCCCATGTTCCAGACACCTGAAGAAGCCGCCCAGATGGCTTTGGAGAACGACGTACATGTTGTGGGGGTATCGAGTCTGGCGGCCGGGCATAAGGCCCTGGTTCCGCAACTTATTGAAGCTCTTAAAGAAAAAGGCGGCCAGGATATCAATGTTGTTGTGGGAGGCGTCATTCCGCCGGCGGATTACGATTTTCTGTACAAGGCCGGAGCCAAGGGCGTGTTCGGTCCCGGAACCGTGGTTACCGACTCAGCAAACAAAGTACTGAACACGTTGGAAGCGTAACTTTGAATCTTGTATTTTCGTGACAAAACGCTTTTCATTGCCACTAAGACACCAGGGCACGAAGATTAATTTACTTTTTGTGCCTTGGTGGCAATTTTTCCCGGCATGTCCGGGTTGAGGTGGGTGTAAATTAAGACCGTTGGTAAACGCTGATCCTTGCATATTGACAAACCGTGGCTCCGATGTCAGGTGTCAGGTGTCAGGTGTCAGGTTTCAGGATTAAGGGGAAAACGAGGTGACCAATAGCAATTATATGGACGTGGAGGATCTTGAGGTCTATAAAAAACTGAACATGCTTCCTGACACCTGAAACCTGAAACCTGAAACCAAATAGCCATGGCAATCTTAGCAAACAAAAGTCTTGATTTACATCCGGTTGAGGTTTAATCAAAAAAATGAAATATATTGCACCATCCATACTGTCTGCTGATTTTTCAAAGCTGGGAGATGAAATAAAATCGGTTGAAGCGGCCGGAGCAGATTGGATTCATGTGGACGTCATGGACGGTCATTTTGTGCCAAACATCACCATAGGCCCTTTGGTAGTTGAAGCTGTCAAGCGGGTGACATCACTTCCTGTTGACGTCCACCTTATGATTGAAAATCC